>NZ_QVFL01000017.1:386-115692 GCF_003434225.1 Absiella sp. AM29-15 | reverse complement strand
TTCACTAGATATCACTTTTCATTGTTGTCAATACCCTTAACTTATTGGCATTGAGACTAAACTACAGATTTTTATTTTCGATTCATTTGTTCAAGATATACGGCAAGCACGGCAATATCTGCCGGATTAACACCAGATATTCTGGATGCCTGTCCCATTGTCATAGGCTGTACCTTACTCAGCTTCTGACGAGCTTCTAAAGAAAGGTTTTCAATATCTTCATAGTTAATATTCTCTGGAAGTTTTCTTTCATCCATCGCATGTAAATGCGCTGCATCACGTTTTGCTTTATTAATATATCCTTCATATTTTATTTCAATTTCTACCTGTTTTGCAACGGTATCTTCAATTTTATGATCAAGATATGGCAAAAGTGCTTTCATTGTAACCTTTGGACGTTTCAAGAGCTCATTGGCACTGATGCCATTATGTAATGGTTCATAGCCTAAAGAAATAAGATAATCATTGATTTCTGATTTTGGTGTAAAACGTACCGTATCTAAATAAGCCATTGCTTCTTTGATATGTTTTTTCTTATCCATAAACTTTTGATAACGTTCTTCTTTGATTAAGCCAATATCGTGTCCATATTCACTCAAGCGTAAATCCGCATTATCGTGACGTAATAATAAACGATATTCTGCGCGTGAGGTTAATAATCGATATGGTTCTTTTGTTCCTTTGGTCACAAGATCATCAACCATTACTCCGATATATGCTTCATCACGATGTAAAATCAGTGGCTCTTTACCATCCAGTTTCAGGCTAGCATTGATACCTGCCATCAAACCCTGAGCAGCTGCTTCTTCATAACCGCTTGTTCCATTGATTTGTCCTGCTGTATAAAGGTTCTCAATAATTTTATTTTCTAAAGATGGCTTACATTGTAAAGGATCTATTGCATCGTATTCAATCGCATAAGCGTATTTTTTTATACTGCAGTTTTCCAGACCTGGCAGACTATGTAACATCTGATCCTGAATATCATGTGGCATAGATGTAGAAAATCCCTGAATATATGTTGTATCCAGACTTTCACTTTCTGGTTCTAAGAAAATTTGATGACGTTCTTTATCCGCAAAACGTACAAGTTTATCCTCAATACTTGGACAATATCGAGGGCCAACGCCCTTGACCAATCCTGAATACATCGCAGATTTATTTAAATTATTACGTATGATTTCATGTGTTTTTGAAGTTGTATACGTCAGGTAACATACGACCTGATCTTTAAATGGACGAATATGGGTAGTTTCTTGTGAAAAACAGATAAAATCATCCGTGCCTGGCTGTACCTCTGTTTTAGAAAAATCAATAGAATCCGTATATACACGGGCAGGTGTACCAGTCTTTAAACGAAATGTTGTAATACCCAGATCACGCAGGCTCTGGCTTAATTGATTGGTTGTCGGCTCATTATCTGGACCACTTGGTGTAGAAGTATGCCCTACCAAAACCGTAGAGCTCATAAAAGTTCCTGTTGTCATAATCAATGCCTTACATGGTATGATTTGACCATCCTGTTGAAGAACACCTGTGATTTTTCCATTCTCCGCAAGGACTTTTTCCACACACATTTCTCGCACTTCCAGGTTTTCCTGATGTAGACAAACCTCTTGCATATATTTTTTATAAGCGATTTTATCTGATTGTACACGCAAACTTTGTACCCCCGGACCTTTTGTGGTGTTTAGCATCTTGAACTGCAAAGCTGTCGCATCTGCGGCTTTTCCCATTTCACCGCCAAGTGCATCAATTTCACGTACTACGATTCCTTTTGCAGGTCCGCCAACACTGGGATTACATGGCATAGATGCAATCATATCAATATGCATGGAATATAAAATAGTTTTTTTATTTGTACGGGCACAAGCAAGCGCCGCCTCTACACCTGCATGACCTCCACCAATTACGATAACATCTACCATATTCATTCCTCCATTCTAATGAAATTTTGTTCCACATCTAGGGCAGTAGCAGACATTGGAACCAATACTTGCACCACATTTGGGACATGTTCTTTCTTTCGCAAATAACTCACGATCAAATTCATAGCTGTATTCTTTTTTTATCTCTTTCCTTCTCATATTTAATTGAAAAATATATCCACTAATCAATAAAGAAACAATCGCAAGAACACTACCTGTGACAGTATATGTCATATAATGTTTTATAAAAGCATATATTGCTGCAGCTGCGCATAGGATTCCAGCTATTAAAAAGATTGTAAACATAGTCCAGCGTTCTTTTAGACATAAACGTGAATAACTGTTTTTCATATAACGACCTTCTTTCTTTTAAGGAATCCTGCCTTAAAAATATTCCTATCGTTCTATATTATAGACTACTTTTTTGTGAAATAATAGAATTTTTTTATCTTTTTAGTGATAACACTTTCTTTTCCTATAATTTTTTATATTCTTAACTTTGTTTGCTATTTTCCGACAAAATCTGTTCTCGCTTTCTGATATCCTTATAGAAAAAGATACATAACACTGGTGCCATGAAACACCATGCAATGGGTTCCGCTAATGCAACCCCCAAATAACCCGTATAAGGTATAAGCAAAAATGTTGCGGCTGTTTTTGTGATCATTTCAATCGTACTGGATACAATTGGTATTTTGCCATTGCCAAGTCCCTGCAAGCCATTACGATAGATAAATAGAATCGCTAGTACAAAATAAAACAAAGACATCACTCTTGTATAGAAAGCTGATAAAGAAATGACCTCTTTTTGGCTTGCGTCTACCAAAAGTGTGATCAGCACATCAATACAGGTATACGATATCAAGATTACGATAATTACCCAAATCAATGCGATGACAATACTTTTCTTCATCCCTTCACGTATGCGCTGATATTGTGCAGCGCCTAAATTTTGTGATACAAAGGTAGTATCCGCAATCGCAATACTGATCAATGGCTGCATAAACATCTCCACAATCTTTCTCGCAGCTGTCTGAGCCGCAATCACACTTTCACCAAGAGAATTTACAGCACTTTGTAAAATCACTGTTCCAAGTGATACGATAGAATTCATTAACCCCATAGAAATCCCCATACTGATTTGACGATGGTAAATTGCTTTTTCCACATGAAAATCTTTTTTCTTTATGATAAATATTGGATATCTTCTTTTTATATATAGAAAGCATAAAACAACGGAGAGCATCTGTGCAATCACAGTCGCAATACCTGCACCAGCAATCCCCCATGAAAAAATTGCGATAAACAGATAATCTAAGATCACATTGCTGATACTGGCGATAATCAAAAAGTATAATGGCGTCTTACTATCTCCAATTGCCCGCAGCATGCTCGCAAACATGTTGTATAACATGGTAATGCATAAGCCTCCATATAATATGAACAGATAGCCGTCTGCCATATCAATAATACTGTCTGGTGTCTGTAGCAGCTTTAAACTTGGACGTTTGATTAGTAATGCCACAATCGTCATGACAATTGTGGAAAGTATACAGAAACGTACACAGCCAGCGCATGCATGTCGCATGCCTTCTTCATCTTTTGCGCCATAGTATTGGGCAATCATAATACTAGATCCCATAGCGATTCCACTTGCAAAGCCAATAATCAAATTCGCAAGCGATGTGCTGGCGCCCATTGCCGCAAGAGCATTCACACCAAGGATCCTGCCTACCATCATGGTATCAGCCATCGTATAAAACTGTTGAAATACATTTCCTAATAATACCGGTATCGCAAAAGCTAAAATCAGCTTCATTGGATTTCCTTTAGTCATATCCTTCATTTGATCACCTGCCTGTCTAGTGCCTCATTTTATCACATTGAAAAAGAAGATGCAATTAACATCTTCTCATCATCTGTATCAAAAACTGAAATATTTTTGGTGCATCCGCTGCTTTTAAAAGCTTCATAATTTTCGATGCATCTTTTGTTAACATGCACATTTCCCCATTATTTTTTTGAAGCTGTATCATATGGTTGCCAAAAGCCTGATTTCCGATTGCATATTCTCCATATGCATGATCTCCAATCGCCAGAATAAATCCTATCGATAATGCACCATAAGCATATACACCAATCGCAAGGGCACCGATTGCGATATATCCAATCGCAACTGCACCTAATACAAAAGCACCAAGCGCCAAAGCACCAGCAGTAATCAAACCGACACTAATTGCCCCAAAGGATAATAAGCCTGCACTGAGTGCACCAATTGCGACAACACCGATTGCCTCATTGCCGATTGCGATAATCCCCTTTGCACAATGAAATTTACCATCATGTCTTGGTCCTTTTCCCACATTGATATGTACAAGAGGAATTCCAGCAATATGGATAGAAGAACGATATTCTTTCTGCCATCCATATATATAATGTATTTCTTTTGTAATTTCTTTTTGTGGTTCTATTTCATTTCCTAGTAATGTATCTATATTGACAGATAATGCTTTACTCAATATTTTTAAATTCTCCATATCTGGATTTGCGGTTCCATTTTCCCATTTACTAATTGCCTGCCTGCTGACATGACATAGCATTGCTAACTCTTCCTGGGAATATCCTTTTTCTTTTCTGTACTTATACAATTGATCTTTAAATTCCATTCTATCACCTCTTAGACATTGTATCATTATTACCACTATAATACGAGATACACCCATATACAATTACGCAACCAGTGGTAGAATTGCTCTTTATTCTACAAAAAAAGGATATACGTTTGTGTATATCCTATTCCTTTGTTTCATCATAGTCATCGCTTTTTGTAAGTTCCTTCATGGCTTCTTCAAAGCTGACTTTTTCCTGCTTTTTCTTTTCTTCATCCTGTGAAGATGGTGTATCATCATAATGCTGAATATCATCATGTAATACTTCCTGTGCAGCTTCATTATCTGCCTGAATCTGCTGTTCCACATCGTTTGCCATTGCCTGCTTCTTCAAAGCATCTTCAGGGGAAGTAATGGTACCATATTTCACAAGGTTATTAATCTGTTCACTAGTGATGGTTTCTTCTTCAATCAATGTATCCGCAATCAGAGTCAATAAATCGATGTGTTCTGTAATGATCTGTTTTGCACGTTCATAACATTCATTGATGATCTTACGGATTTCTTTATCGATTTCGTAAGCAATTTCACCAGAATAGTTGCTTCCAGATCCATAATCTCTGCCTAAGAATACATTGCCTGTACCATCATCATATTGAATAGGTCCAAGACTAGACATACCCCAGCTTCTAACCATTGCCTTCGCAATTTTTGTAGCTTTTTGAATATCATTGCTGGCACCAGCAGAAATTTCATCAAAGACAACTTCTTCCGCAACACGACCACCCATTAATCCAGTTATCTGTGCCATGAAATCAGCCTTTGTCGGCATCATCTTTTCTTCTCTTGGTGTCATCAGGTTATATCCGCCTGCTTCTCCACGAGGAATAATTGTTACCTTTTCTACCATATCTGCATCTTCCAGTTTAATTCCAATGACAGCATGTCCTGCTTCATGGAACGCAACCAGACGTTTTTCTTTATCTGTGTATTTTCTGGATTTCTTCGCAGGTCCCATCATAACACGGTCAATTGCTTCATCCAGATCCTCCATTGTAATCATCTTACGTTTATCACGAACAGCTAAAATTGCACCTTCGTTCAATACGTTTTCCAAATCAGCACCAGAGAAGCCTGGAGTACGTTTTGCCAGAGATTCTAAAGAACAATCTGGCGCAAGCTTTTTATTTCTTGCATGTACCTTCAAAATTTCATATCGACCTTTTTTATCAGGCAGATTTACTGTAATCTGACGGTCAAATCGACCACTACGAAGCAATGCAGGGTCTAATACATCCGGACGGTTTGTTGCGGCGATAATCACGATACCTTTATTTTCACCCATACCATCCATTTCTACTAACAACTGGTTCAGGGTCTGTTCACGTTCATCGTTTCCACCACCCATGCCAGCACCACGCTGTCTACCGACGGCATCAATTTCATCAATAAATACGATACATGGAGCTGTCTGCTGTGCTTTCTTAAACATATCACGCACACGGCTTGCACCAGTACCAACAAACATTTCTACGAAATCACTACCACTGATAGAGAAGAATGGAACATTCGCCTCACCAGCTACTGCTTTTGCTAATAATGTCTTACCAGTACCTGGAGGACCTACCATCAGCATACCTTTTGGGATACGTGCTCCCATATCAGTAAACTTCTTAGGATCTTTCAGATAATCAATAATTTCTTTTACTTCTTCTTTTTCTTCATCACAGCCCGCTACATCTTTAAAACGAACCTTGATATTTCCTTCAATTCTGGCTTTTGACTTACTAAATTCAAAAGCTTTGTTGCTGCCGCCACTATTCATCTTCGTAAAGAAGAAAATGGCAATACCTGCTAACAGCAGATAAGGGAATACATTGATAAAGAACTTCATCAGGAAGCTTTCCTGATTTGGATCTCTTGTTGTTAAAACAGTGTCTTTGTTTTTGCTTAATGTTTCTGTCAACCATTTCACATTTGTTTCTGTGTTAGGTACACTGACTTTGAAACTTTTGCTTTCTTTGCCTTGTTTGTACGTACCACTTACATCAATGACAGTAGATCCCATAGACATTTCAACTTTATCAAAATCAAGCTTTTCCGCTTTATTCATGAATTCGTTGTAATTAAACGTTGTTGTGTTGTTTCCGGTTCCATAGGATACAAGGACTGCCAATATCGCAAGAATAAGTAAGTAGGGCCAAAGACTTATGACCTTCTTATTGTTCATACGCATGTCCTCCTTTTTTTATTTATAAACTTCAGGTTTTAACACACCAATATAAGGTAGATTACGATACTTCTGGTCATAATCCAGACCAAAACCAACGACAAATTCATTTGGTATTTCAAAACCAACATAATCTGCCTCAATCTCTACCACACGACGATCAGGTTTATCTAATAAAGATACAACTTTAACATCTTTTGCACCTTTATTCATCAATAACTTGGTTACTTCTTTTAATGTTCTACCAGTATCTACAATATCTTCTACCAATAAAATAGACAAGCCCTTCACTGAGCAGTCTAAATCCTTATCAATACGAATATCTCCGATAGATTCTGTTCCCTGATAACTGGATACATCCATGAAGTCAAATTGGATGTCCAAATCTATATGTTTGATGAGCTCTGCCAAGAAAGGAACACTTCCCTTCAACAAAGCAACCACCAATGGTGTTTCATTTGTTTTTCGGTAATCATCACTAATTTGTTTACCTAATTCACTACTGCGTTTTACAATTTCTTCTTCTGATACTAAAATTCTGTCAATCACATCTCGCATGAGTAATCCTCCTAATACAGCTACAATCTATTTTAACACAAATAGCGTCGGATTGTTAGAAAAATGTGCAATATCACAGCCTATTTTTGGCACTAAAATCACATTTCCATCCTTATTCACAACCACTGGCCATACTTTACGTTCTTTTTTGGGAATTTTACGGTCAATAAACCAGCGATTCAGCTTTTTTGTGCCAAAGCGCAACTGAATCTGATCGCCTTTTTTCGCATTGCGGATTGTGATAGGAAAATCATCCTTCGTTAATGTAAGTGCCTCTACACTACTGCCTGTTTGACTGATACAAAAATAAGGTGTTTTCTCAAATTGAATATGTTCATAGGTATAAGCATAAGCAACCTCATCCTTCAGTTCTATACAAAGCTTACCATATTCCTGATAAATTTCATATTGATTTGCAAGTTCTCTTGACCATCCATCTCTGCCTGATTGAATTAACTGAATCAGCTGTCTGATTTCATGGTGATTAATAGCGATATGCATCTTGTCATATAAGAGATAATGCAAGAAGCTTTGGATATCTTCTTTTGACAATTCAGATAGCTCTTGTACTGTATATTGCCAATTAGATATAAACCGTTCCCACTTGTGATTAGTTTCCTGTTTCTTTATATTCTCCTGACGGATTTGTTCATTCAGCTCCTGTTTTTCCTGATAACTCATCTTTTCAATAATTTGATGACGGATACGGTTCCTTGTATAATCATCACTTAAATTCGTTTCATCAATTCCATAAGGTACCTGATAACGATGGCAATAGTCCATCACATCTTGTTTACTCATAGATAATAATGGACGAAGGATACGACAGCCTTTGATGATCGTACACGCTTGAATACCCCACACCTTTCCTTCACTATGGCGTTGTTTCTGCATCAGATAAGTTTCCAGATGATCATCCAAATGATGTGCTAACAGCACTGCTTCCCCATGGTATTTTTCTAACAGTTCAGCGTAAAAATGATACCGTTGTTCTCTGGCAAATGCTTCAAAATTACCAATACATTCTTTTTCCTGCATACGAACAACACAGGGAATATCATATGCCTGTGCATAGTCTTCCACGATTTTCATATCACGATACGCTGATTCCCGTATTTGATAATTCATATGTGCAATCACAAGAGAAATCCCCTCTCTTCTACACATATCTAATAATGCCATAGAATCAGGACCACCGCTGACACCTATAACATAAGTTTTTGTTTTATCGATCTTTTCTAATTTCATAGCCGTATTATACAAAACAAGACAGGTTATTGCAACCTGTCTTTCTTAAGATTTGGTAATATTTGCAATGATAAAGGTAGAATCATCTTTTCTTTGGCTTTTCTTTAAGATATCAGAGAAGATTTCCACATCATCTCGCAGGGTATCTGCTTTGCGTTCTCTCATCCATTCATAAAATTCATGTGTTTCTATGCCATCACTCATCATGATAAATTCATCTCCATCTTCTAACTCAATGGAAAAACAATCCGGCTGCATGATAGACACAATCCCAACAGGCAATGCATTTCCATTAATTTCATAGATTTTGTGGTTTCTCAACAGATAGGTAGGACAAGCTGCTGATTTTGATATATAGGCAACACCAAGGGCATAATTGAAGCATAAAACATCGAGCGTCGCAAAGGTATCACTTTGAATCAGTTTGTTTATGCATTTGATTGCGGCATCCTGGGTTATACCGCTGATCATCATGCGTTGGAATATACTGGTAATCAATTGGGAACTTTGAGCTGCTCGTTCCCCATTACCCATTCCATCAGATATCATACATACCATACTTTGACGAAAACGAAATACGGAGAAACTGTCCCCATTCCCTGTAAAAGCATTTTTTACGCTATCCGCTAAAGCATCGATATGAAAAGGTATCGCATCACTCATACAAATATGGAAACCATTCAAAAATCTTCGATTATGTATTTCATCCATTTCCAGATTCCTGTGTAATAAAGCTTCCATTAACGGTTTTAATGTTGTTTTAATTTCTCCTCGTTTGATATTGGAAATATCCATGACGATTCTAAGATAACCGGCTTTCGGCTCTTCCATCAGAAAATCATCCACGATATATTGATAGCCTTCCAGTGCTGTCACAATTCTTTGTTGGTCTTTATAATGACTATCTGCTTTCGATATCACATCTGCATTATATCGCAAGGCTTCTGCCATCGTTTTTAACAGTTCGCTTTCTTCACTGCTCATTTTCGCATAATAACTGGCTAATGATTGAAAGATACTGGCATAATTCAACATTTGGCGTTTTAATAAACCCTGATCCTGAAACCGGTTGATCACAGGTGTTTCTTCTTGTAGGCACAGACCTTTCAACTTTTCTTTTTTTATCGCAAGCAAAGCCAGACAAAACAGAAAATAACTGGTAGAAGCTATATCTTTTACGGTATAGATACCAAGTGCAAGAATTAATACAACAGCTGATTTTTTATCTTTTTGAAAAACACTGATTAATAAAGGAATTACCATCATGACCCATGGTACCCCTATACAAAGATATGCCAGAATAAACAAAGTCAATAAAGTCAAAGGCTGGGCCACCACACCAATCAATGTAAAAATCACCCATCCGACTATTGCACAATAACTTTGCAACAACTGTGTACATAACAGATATGTCCCAAATAAAATCAATGCGGCAATACATTCTGGTAGTACATAACGATTCTGTATCCAGCTGTATTCTTTACATAACTGTTTCATAAAAACATAGGTACAAAGCGGCATGATTACTACTTCTTTCACAAAACCAAACTGCTGAATACTATAAGGAATGATGATTGCTGTCACAATCAACGCAATCGCTTCATAAAGATTTCGTTCTAATAATCGAATCATATGTACAATAATAAAGAAACATGTAAACCCCAGTGCATAAAGATATGTGTCAAAAACCCCTCTTGTGAGTGACATTAATAAAACAAAGAATACGACAATTGTGCTTTCCCTGGTATTACGCATATACGACATGGCACAATAGATAAATACTAACATATAGGCAAATGGTGAGCCAATACTTCCAAGTAAGATGGAAATGATCGCACAACAGATATCCTGTGCATGAATCTGGTATCTGCTTTTCTCCTTACCCAAGACTGCCTTTTCCACAAAATCACCTCTTTCTCAAACATTCTAAAAGAAAGAAAGTGTTGTTTCTGTCGTAATTTGTCTGTCACCGCATGTTTTTTTCTTTCTCCTGATACTTTATGGTTCTAGAAATTAATCCAGACAATCTTTCACACGCTCTTTAATATCTTTAAATAATTCACTTTTTTTATCCAGATGTGCTTTGATATCAATGATTCTTGCGGTATTGATCCATTTGGCATCATTGATAAATAAAACAGACTCTTTATTCATACCTTTGATCTTGCCTAATCGCATCAAATGTTTTTTCCCATTAGGATTTTCTTTTCCATATGCCTGATGATATGCAGCTTTATTTCCACTCATTGGCACCACAAATGCCTTATTGTGAAACATGGTCACAATCAAACCGAAATGTTGATATCCGATCTCGTTGATGTATGCTTCTCCATAGTCAATGAAACAGATATCCCCAACACGTATGGACAATCCCATTTCTATACAGTTATTAAAATGTCTACGTATTCTTAAATTCTGATCACTGATCATTCGTGGAATAGCTTCCTTCACGGGCAAAGTCTGATAATCGGCACTTTTCTCTTCCACATACAAATCCCACAACTTATTCCAATGTTTACTATTGGATACACTTTGTTCTTTATACTCATCTTCTAAAATTTCATATAATTGTTTTACTTCCATCTGCATTACCTCCTGTGAGTGTAAGGATACAACAAATGTAAGCGTTTGTCACAAAAATGAAAAATAATTATATTTTTTCGTGAAAAATGATGATTTACTTTAAGTTTTTTTCCATTTTCCACACAGTACATAAACAAAAAAGACCAATCAGGTTTTCCCTTGAT
Source organism: Absiella sp. AM29-15 (assembly GCF_003434225.1). Lineage (NCBI taxonomy): Bacteria > Bacillati > Bacillota > Erysipelotrichia > Erysipelotrichales > Erysipelotrichaceae > Amedibacterium > Absiella sp. AM29-15. The sequence goes on along the minus strand of NZ_QVFL01000017.1, from coordinate 104,372 downwards.
TGATCTGTTTTACATCATAATTAATTCATCTTTTTCTTTCATCATCATGAAAAACAAAAAGCATATAGATAAGTATAATGGTTTTATTTCACTTTCACAAATATAACTTTCTTGATTTTCCTGTATGACAATCATCTGGTTTTCATATCTGATCAAACAGCCAGTTACTGTCTGTTTCAGATATATCTTAAAACCATCTAGATGTAATATCAGACTTTCCTGCTTATCATCATATATTGCTTTTCCACGATACTGATCATTTTTATAATGATAAATAATACCATCTTTTGTTTCTTCAATATATCCATACCCAATCTGTGTATTGCCTTTGGTCATTTCCAAACGTGTAAATTTCTTATGCAGAACATATACCATATGACCATTTGTATCCAGCATTTGCCAGCGTTGATATTTCTTTCTCCAGATATACTTCACGTTTTATCACTTCTTTTATATAATCAGATAAGCAATACCGCCAATCACACCTGCCACAATCATAACGGTTGTTGGACTTGGTTTCCATTTTCTTAATACGAAAACACATACCGCAAAAATCACAACTGCCAAAATATCTGTTTTCTCAAGCATAATTCCACTTTCTCCCCAGAATGCCAGGATTCCAATAGAAATACCTGCTGCCGCAATCAATGAAACAACGGCTGGACGAAGTCCTTGCAACACTCCCTGAATAATTTTTAAATCACTATATTTGTAATATAAATAACCTAACAACAACATTAACACGATGGATGGGAATACACATCCGATTGTTGCGACGATTGCGCCGGGAAATCCAGCCACCTGAATACCAACAAATGTCGCAGAATTTATCGCGATCGGTCCTGGTGTCATCTGTGAAATCGTAATGATATCACTGAACTCTGTCATCGTCAGCCAGTTATGAATACTGACAACCTGATTTTGAATCAAAGGCATAGCTGCATAGCCACCACCTACAGAAAATAATCCAATCTGTAGAAAGCTCCAGAATAATTGTAAAAATATCATAATTCAGCATCCTCCTTTGTTTCATCTTTCTCCATAGGTTCCTCCTTGTGAAGATAATGATCGATTACCATTTGTAATACACCCAACGCTCCACAAGCAAGTACGATCACGATAACATTTACCCCAAAGAAATAATTTGCGATAAATGCGCCAAACATAACAATTGTTGGAATCACTTGTTTTTCCTTTAAAACACCTGAACCCATTGTCCAAACAACATCACAGATAACAGCCGCAACAGCAGACTGCATGGCCTTCAAAACAGCATTCACCACAACATTATCACGGAACGCCGCATATCCAATAGATATCACAGATAAGATAATCAATGGTGGTAAGACGGTTCCCAATACTGTAATCATAGCTCCTTTGATACCTGCAATACGATATCCTAATAAAATAGAAGCATTTACTGCGACAGCACCTGGTGCACTTTGCGCAATTGCTGCTAAATTTAACATTTCTGTTTCATCAATCCAATCTAAATCATCCACAAACTTTTTCTTCATCAGTGGAATAATGACATATCCTCCACCAAATGTGAATGCACTTAAATAGAACGTTGAAGTAAATAATTTTTCATATGTTTTCCAACCCTTCTTCATAACATCATCTCCATTTCTCTCTTTTACTTGTATTATAATCGTTGCATCATCATAAGTAAAATATTATAATTAAATAGTAGTTATATCATTTTACTTATGATAGGAGGCACATATGAATATTCGTCATTTACGTATCTTTCTTACTGTCTGTGAAAGTGGCAGTATGACACAAGCCGCAAAACAATTGTATATCTCACAACCATCGATATCTCTTGCGATATCAGAACTGGAAGATTATTATGGTATTCTTCTATTTGACCGTATTTCACAACGTTTATATATTACACAGGCAGGCGAAAAATTTCGCCAATATGCCCAGCATGTCATTCAGTTATTGGATGAAATGGAAAGCAATATCAAAACTTGGGACCATACTGGTACCATTCGCATTGGTGCCAGTGTAACCATAGGCAATTATTTTATGCCTGAGATCATCTCTACCTTTAAACAGCGTTTCCCTGATTTAGAAATCACATTGCAAATCAATAATTCCGATAACATCAAAGCTATGGTATTAGAAAACAAGATTGATGTTGGATATGTAGAAGGCAACGTTCGTGATGAATATCTGGAACGCATCACCTTATTAGAAGATTATCTGACTTTGATCTGCGCCACAAATCATCCTTGGACAAAGAAATCTAAAATTTCTCCAACTGAACTAGAAAAAGAAAAATTCCTACTTCGTGAAGTAGGAAGTGCTGGAAGGGAATTATTTGATTCCTATGCACAATTACATGCGTTATCTATTACACCTGTGTGGGAAAGTACATCTTCTCAAGCCCTCATTCGTGGGGTAGAAAAAAATCTTGGGGTATCCATACTCCCATATCTGCTTGTGAAGGATGCCATTGATGAAGGAAAAATCGCTTCTGTACAGCTGGAAGATGGAGAATTATCCAGAAGCTTTTCCATCATTTATCATCGCAATAAATTTCTGCCAGAAACTTTTCATGATCTTGTGGAAATCTCAAAGGATTTCTCTAAAACCATTCGATATCAATAAACCTAATGATCTATCATTTATTTATAAATATATCATCCTTTAACTTTTACCATAATCTTATCTAAAACATCATCTATGTCCACATGATATAAAGGTTTATTACCTTTTTCATATTCAAAAAGATAATTTTGTGCTTCCTGTATTATTTTCTTTATATTTTTTTCTATAAATGCCATAACTAGTTCTTCCTCAAAATCACCTCCCATATGATATGGTAAAAAAAATTCTTTAGTGATAGGAAACATTTTAGTATAATGTAGACCATGATGTCTTCCATCTCTAGTTTTTTTTCTTTTTGGTAATGAAAAAAAAGTACCCTTTGGTGCATTGCCAATATTGGAACGAAAAGGAATAGCAAATGTATATTTATTATTTTTATAACTCAATTTTAATAAAATCAAGCATGGTCTCTCTTTACTTTCTTGCCCCAATTTTTTCATAATTTCATCGTCTGGTGAAAATAAGTTATAAAATTTTTGTGATATAGATACAATTTTAATTTTTCTTTTATGTAAACTGCTCATCAGAATCCTCCTTATAACATAAACAGACTCTTTTTCAAGAGTCTGTTTCTAAATGATATTCTAATTTTAAGTCCCGTCATTCTCGGAGACAACACTTACAAATGAATGATATTCTAATTTTAAGTCCCGTCATTCTCGGAGACGATACTTACAAATGAATGATATTCTAATTTTAAGTCCCGTCATTCTCGGAGACAATACTTGATGAGTCAGCATCAGGGCTACCCTTCAATCATATTTTAACACAGGACTATAAAAAGTCAAGCAATTAAAATACTTTTTTAATATACATTTTTTTCTTTTAAATTCATTAATGAAAATTAAATCTGTTTCCTGTTTTCCATACCATTGCACATACAAAAAGAGAAACAAATTATACATCTGTTTCTCCTATTTTTGAATATCATTCTGTATTTCTTTTTGTGATTTCTTTTTATATATCATATGATATAACTGTAAACAACGTTTTTTTATTCCTTTGATAATTGATAATATAGGATGAAACTGTTTTGATATCATACCACTTGTTTCAATAAACAGTTCTACCACAATGGCAATAATAAATAACACCAAAAATCCAGTACCTTTATTCACAAGATATAAATATGCGGTAAATCCAAACAGTGCTGTAACAATGTATAGAATCAATACTGTATTTCGATGACCAAATCGCTGCATCAGTAAGTGATGCAAGTGCTTTTTATCTGCTTCATTGAATTTATGTCCGCTTAGTTTTCGTCTTAATATAGCACCCAGCGTATCCACAATTGGTACTGCCAGCAAAAGAATTGGTAATGCAAGTGTCATAATCGTAGAGCTTTTGAATCCCAGCAATGATATTGCGGAAATAATAAAGCCCAAAAACAATGCACCACAATCCCCCATAAATATACTGGCTGGATGTAAGTTGTAAAACAGAAATCCAAGAATAGAACCCGCAAGCAATAAGGACATCGTTTCAATATCCAGTCTTGCTTCTACCACTGACATACAGGCAATTACCACAAGAATAATCGCACAGATACCACCAGATAGACCATCTAATCCATCAATCAGATTAACAGCATTGGTAATACCAATAATCCATACAAATGTCACAATAAAGGAAATAATTCCCATATCAATTGTAATACCAAATGGTAAACGTATGACATCTAAACTTACTTTTCCCACAACCATTAATACAATGGCAGCCAGACATTCGATTGCCAATTTGTATTTTGGTTTGAGATCCACCATATCATCAATCAGTCCACCAAGGAACATGATGGTTCCACCGATGAGGATTCCATTGATTGTTGCATCTGTCTTCATAAAACACGCCATACACACGATGAAAGATACATAGATGGCTACACCGCCAATTCTTACGATTTTTCCACTATGTACCGTTCGTTCATTCATTTGAGCATATATCTCTAATTTAACCGCAATCACTTTAAGAATGGGTGTAATCAGTGCAGACATGGTTAATGGAATCAACAGATATTTCAGCCAATCCATAGATCCACCTCGCTTTTTTTATCTTACCATATGAAGGTTTTCTAACAGAATACCAGTACCTTCCGCTACACAGCGAAGTGCATTTTCTGCCACATATACTGGAATATGTAATTCATTACGCAACAATTCATCAATGCCATGAAGCAATGCTCCACCACCTGTTAATACAATACCTCTTGTGACGATATCACTTGCAAGTTCTGGAGGTGTCTGTTCCAGAACTGTTTTACATGCACGTACAACATCCTGTAAACTTTCACGCATACTTCCTTCGATTTCATCACTGTTTAAGGAAATGGTTGTAGGCAGACCGCTTACTAAATCACGTCCACTGACTTCCATTGTTTCATGAATACTGCCTTTCCATGCAGTACCGATATTTTTCTTAACTTCTTCTGCTGTACGATCACCGATCAACAGTTTCTTTTCTTCTTTTACAAATTTGATGATATCACGATCCAGTGTATCACCTGCGATTTTTAATGAGGTACTTGATACAATTTCACCAAGGGAAATAACAGCGACATCGGTAGTACCACCACCAATATCCAATACCATACATCCACTAGGCTTTCCAATATCCAATCCAGCTCCAACAGCTGCAACTTTTGGTTCTTCTTCGATATAAACCTTCTTTGCACCTGCACGATATGCTGCATCACGAATTGCATTTCTTTCCACACTTGTAATATTACTTGGGCAACAGATTAGAATAGTAGGACGTTTAAACATTCCTTTAATTGCCAGCTTCTTGAAGAAGAAGTTCAGCATAATTTCTGTTACTTCAAAATCTGCGATAACTCCATCCTTTAATGGACGAATAGCAAGTACTCTGCCTGGTGTTCTACCAAGCATATCTTTCGCTTCCTGTCCTGCAGCAAGACATTTTTTTGTTTCTGCATCTATTGCTACAACGCTAGGTTCGTCAATAACGATTCCTTCGCCTTTTACGTACATCAATAAATTTGCCGTTCCTAAGTCGATTCCAACTTCTTTTGAAAACATGTATTCTCTACCTCCGTTTCGCGCATGTACATTATATCATAATTTTTTAATTTAAAAAGACTTAACCTAACGTTTCTTAAGGAACCTTAAGAATTGTTTTTTATAAGAAAATAGTACCTGTTATCGGTACTATTTGATTTCTTCTATGGTTTTGTCATAGATCGTTTCTGGATCAATGATCGCTCCTGTTTTGGTCGTTACAATATGTAAGTGGTTTCCCAGATCTTTATTGTAGATATTCGCACCAGCTTTACCAATCACAGCGCCTTGTTTTACTTCATCGCCCTGTTTCAAACCAGTTTCACCAAGACTTTGATATGTGATATCTAAATCATCTGTTGTAATCGTCACACTCTTACCAAAAACAGAATCATCTTTTACTTCACTCACTTTGCCAGAAAAGCATGCTGTTACATCAAATGCCTGATTATCAAGTGCATAATCCATGCCCTGATTGCCACGGAATACACCTTCAAATTCTGTAATGCTGTCAACCTCGCCTTCACTTCCATCAAAGTAATCTAATACCACTTTCGCATCTACCTGAAATGGCTTTTTCGCTTTTTCTTTGGCAGCATTAGCCGGCAGGGTTAATACGGGTACATCATCTTCATTGAATACTGCTGTATCCTTTTCTTTATTCAATGTGTATTCATAACTCAAAAAGGCAACAGCTACCACAAGTAATGCAGATAAACCTACGATCATTTTTCGCTTTGGAAACTTCTTTTTCTTTGTATAACTATACATTTCATCACCTCTATTGGTGAGTATACCCTTGATGAAATGCTTTATACACGTTAATTTTCCACTTTATTCCAACGGCTTGCTGGATAATTTTTTGCGATATTCACTTGGTGAAATGCCAAAGCTTTTCTTAAATACCTTATTAAAGTAGAATTGATCATCAATTCCCACCTGCATGGCAACATCTTTGATCATATAATTATCATCCTTTAAAAGCTCTTTGGCTTTCTTCATCTTACGCTCATTGATAAAACCAATCAGATTCATACCTGTTTCATTTTTAAAGGTACGGCTCAGATAGCTTTCACTCATACCAAATGCTTCCGCAATCATCTTTAGCGTTACTTTCTGTGCAAGATGTTCTTCTACATAGGCAATGATCTGCATGATATTTTTCTTATATTTATCCGAACCGGTAGACCACAGCCATTTACATATTTCTTCAAAGGAACGCTCTACATTATCACAAAGCCGGTCAAAGGTTTCACTGGCATAGATATGGCGATGTAAAAGATCAAATGGATATACTTCTTTCATTCCTTTCACAATCTCATTTCCTTCGATATTATTCAAAATAAATATAATATATTCTTTGACAGAATAAGGTGCAATCCGGTGCACCTTCATATAATGAAGTGTTTTTTGTACGAGTGCATTAACCTGTTCGATATCTTTTGATGATATAGCCGCAAAGATATTGGTATGAAAATCAATCTGATTCATATCTAAATCTTCAAAATCAATGGATTCTTCACTTAATAACAATGTACCTTCTCCCTCATAAAAACGTTTTTCATGTGAGGACAAGATATCCAGATAGCTCTGATAGAAAGTGGAGATATCTTTTTCTTTTGGGGATACGATAACGGATAATGGCAAGTCCAGATATTGAGATATATTACGGATAATGCTGTTACAAATATTCAATACACGTATTTTTTCTTCTCCATGAAACATCAAAACACCAGAGTGATTGCTTAAAAAGATCATCAGGTATGGCATGGAAAAGGGAATCGTTTCTTTGATTAAATCCTGTAAATTCTGTTTCAGCTTGGTATGATCACGTACTTTGTTTTCATAAAGGATATTGATATTGTCTATCCGGAAGTATGCCATTTGATAATCTTTATGATATGGTGTAAACACTGGCTGTTGCAGGGTTGTTAAGAATTCTTCTTCCTCCATCACATGTTCGTTTTTCCTTAAAATCATACATTGTCGCAGCTGCATCAACGCCTGATCTTCTTCTTGTGAGATATTCGCATGTTGAGATTCACAGTTTTCTTTGACCTGTTCGATAATGGTTTCCAGTTCTTTTTCTTCTAGTGTAACTTTTAATAAATAATCAAATGCACCGGCTTTCATCGCATCACGCACCAATTCAAAATCGGAATAATTGCTTAATGCAATCACTTGTGTATTGGTATTTTCACTTCTAATCTTTGTGATTAGTTCAATGCCATCCATTTTCGGCATCTTTAAATCTGTAATCACTATTTCCGGGTGTGCTGCACAATAGATATCATAAGCTTCCTGCCCGTCTTTGGCGAGTGCAATCACTTCACAATCTAATGCTTTCCAATCAATCATATTTTTCAACGTGATACGAATAAGATTTTCATCATCTGCAATCAATACCTTATACATGCCTATGCCCTCCTATTTATCAATTTTCCAGCGGCAGCAGCAACGTTGTGATTGTGCCAACATCAATCACGCTTTCAACTTTCATAGAATATGTATCTCCATACATTAACTGAATACGTTCCTGTATGTTTTTCATACCGATACTAGATAATTTCTTGTTGCTGGATACTGAATCTTCTACACAAAACCCTTTCCCGTTATCCCCTATTTCTATGCAAAGATAGCCATTTTTTTCTCTTGCGCGGATGGTTAGTATTTGATGTTCACGATCTTCTTCAAATGCATGCAAAATACTGTTTTCCACAATTGGCTGTAATAAAAACTTTAAAATCTTTTTTTGTTTGATATTTTCATCTATATTATATACCGTTTCAAATAAATCGCCATATCGAAGTTTTTGAATAATGATATAATTTTTTACATTTTCTATTTCTTCCTGTACACTTACCATTTCATTACTATCCACAATGGTATTGCGAAGCAGTTTCGCAAGCGCATTGATGCCTTCACTTACCGGCTTGTCTTCATTTAAAATCGCCAGATATCGTAAAGTATTTAACGTATTAAACAGAAAATGAGGATTGATCTGTGCCTGTAACAGCTGTATTTGTGTTTCTCTTCGCTGCTCCTGTTCTCTTTGCACAGTCGTTAATAATTCTTCAATTCTTGTTAACAGATCATTAAATGTAGTACTCAAATGATGTAATTCATCTCTTCCTCCATCCTTGATTTTGATGGTTTCCAGATTATCTTCTCGAAAATCCTGCATGGAAGACAACATCGCATTGATTGGATCATGCATACTGTGATATGTTAAACTTGCACACAACAACAATACAATCATGGCAATCAAGCAATATACCAGTATCAGATTTCTAAAGTTATGAATTTCTTCAAATACATGATCACTGCTGACCATATCCATGATTTTCCAATCCATGCCTTCAATTTGGCGCAATGTCACAATATATTCCATATGATTTATTTTTGCCATTTGATCATCTATCTGAATTTTCATTTGATAAGGCAGACTGCTTTGTCCAAAAAGGATACAATCATTTTCATCTAATATCTGGATTGCATTAGTTTTACTATTTTTTTCAGTAAACAAAGGCGCAAATACTTCTTTTGGAAAATATGCATATACACTGCCAATCAAGGTATCATCTTCTATAATCGTACTGATATACAACATTTTATCGATATCATGTTCATAATACCAGCCCTGCTTATGTTGATGAAGCAGATTAGAAATACCATTAGACTGACCACTTTCACCAATCAGTTCTCCCTGGCGATTATACAACTGGATCAAAGTGCTTTCCATATTGTTGCGGGATCGCTCCATGATCTGTTTCTGTGCATCTGTTATGGTCTTATTTTGTATTATCTGAATACATGAATTTTTTTCACTGAAATTATCCACCTTGCTTTTTAAACGTTCAGCATTTAAAGACAGATTTTCTTCTGCCATGGTGATGAGCTGGATACTTGCCTGTTCACTTTTCTGAAGCAGCACAGATCTGCTAAAGGAATAGTAAAACATAAAACATATCAACATAAGAATGCTTGGCAATATCGCAAAGCCAAACAAACGCTGCTTTATGCTGAATCGTCGTATCCAATCATTAAATCGTTTGAGATAAAATGTTTTCATTTAAAATCCCATGGATAACGACAATAAAAATTGTCCACAAAGATATGCTAATGCCATGGATAACAGCAACAGCAGCATCTGTGTTTTACCCGGCTTACTAACATTTGTGAATTTTTGAAATTGTACATTAGATAATGCCCAAAAGCTTAAACAAAAACATATGAGGTAAACGCTAAGACGTACGAGAAAATAAATCATAGGAAGGTCCTCCATCTTTTAATTATTATTATACGGTCTGAAATGCCAAATGTAAAATAACATCTTTATTTTTTTTCAATTTTCTGCGGTTTTTATCACAAAAAAGATTCATTACGTCTGAATGATATTTACATTGGTTTTAGATTTTTGTTTAATCGTTCCACCATCCATTTGATACGATGCTTGCGCCCAGTTTCTGTTTTAGCGTCAAGATAAGCCTTTGTATATGTCTTTTTCACAGATGGTGACATTGCCATAAAATTCGTATAGGCAGGTTCATATGCTTTTAATATATCCGCAAGCGAAGCGATTTGTTGCTCTGTCACTGGTGGTGCTTTGGGACGATCCCATTGACCATTCTGCTTTGCCTCTTCTACTTTTGCTTTTCCATGTGCTGTCATCTTTCCTTGTTTTTCAAGCTCCATGACAATTTTCTTATTTTTATCTGACCATTTGCTGTTTGATCGCCGGATAGAAAAATATTTCTTATATGATGTATCATCAATGCGCTGCATCACACCATCAATCCATCCAAAACACAATGCTTCTTCCAATGCCTCTTTACTGCTTAATGTCTTTGGACCATTTTTCTTCCCAAATAACAGCCATACACCATGTTTTGATGTACCGTATTCTTCCAGCCATGAGCGAAATTCTACCCTACTAGAAAATGTTAATATTTCATCCATCTTTTTACCTCCATCATGCTCCTACATTCATCGTACCATATCCTATAAGAAAAAGAAGCATCTTGTGCTTCTAATGTTCTTTATGAAAATAAATAGAGCTGCTGCTTAAGATTAACAGGAATAAAAATCCTGTCTGAACCCAATAAACAGTATAATCTAAAATTCCATGAATTAATACTGTCAGAATACATGCGACAATCAAAGAGAATAAACGCATATCGATTCTTCTTTGAAATAAACGCCATACCTGTTTCAGATTGCTTCCTAAATATACCGCAAATATCGCAACACCAATCACTCCATGACTTAAGAACGGATCAAGATATACACTATGTGCATGCTGGGTTGGATGTCCATGATATAATGGATAGATATGATAATATGTTAACGGTCCTTCTCCTAACAACGGATGTGCCTGTATCCCTTTCCAAGCTGTTTGCCATATATTTGCACGTTTTAGAAAATCAGTAAAAATACTGGTACGCTGCAAGATATCTGGTTTGAGTAATAATGCGATGCCACCTGCGCCAAGGGTTCCCATGGTTGTGCCAAAATATCCCATGCGCTTATTGATCAAAAACATAAATGGAATGGTAACCACAAATGGTACCCACGCTGTTCGACATCCTGTCAGATATAACGCAAACAGATTACAAACGATTGTCACGATATAGAATACAATACGACGCATGGTTTTTACCTGCATCATCTTATAAACACAAATCAATACCAGAAATTCAATCATCATGGCATAATAATTGGCATTAAAGAAAGTCGAATTGATACGATCTTTTGGATTATCTTCCACACGAAGTTCTAAAAAGCTGTAATCCAGACGATGAATAATTCTAAAATATTCCATCAATGCCCAGGCAAAACAGAATAAGGATATGATACAACAAGCATCCAGCAATAATTCAAATAAACGCTTGTTGATGATTGTACGATAATAGAAAATAAACAACAGCAACAATAAAATACCAATTGCACAAACACCGCCTAAATAGTTGCCATTCACAAATGCAACAAGCGATGTCAGTAAACAAAAGCCTATGGCCCATTTACTGCGGGGTACTTCATTGATGATATTTTTCCACCGTTTTTTTACCAGCAGATATACTAGTGTACATGCAATGGCAATCAAACAACAATAGAATGGAAGAAAAATGGAACACACAACAAACATGATGATGTATTCATCTAACGTAAAACCATCCAGTTTTCGATGTAAAAAGGCTTTTAGTCTTTCCATAACCATCCTCCGATCCTTTATTGCTCTCCCATTATACCATTATGTAAAAAAAATAACAATTTCTACAGCGCAGTCTTACAAAATTGATATAAAGGCTGTAGAAACCGTCATTTTTAGGAGTGAATTAATATCTCTTTTTAATATCCAGGGTTTCCAGAAATTCATACAAGGGAACACTTTCATCTTTTAAAGCATCCAATATGCCATATGGATCTTCGATTTTCACATGATTGACTCTCAACATCTGTATCAGATTACAAATATCTTTACGATCATGTCTGCCATTAAGGGTTGCCCCGCCAAAACCACTTGGCATAATGATTCCATTATCAATAGGATCAATATATAAAGGCAGCTTTTCATTTCCAATATAGAGTGTTAAACGATACGTATACCAAGAATATCCCAGCATACCACTCGTATGACACATCGCATCAAATACTCCTTTTTGTATATTCTGAAACGGTATTACACGTAAGAACGGTTCTATGGTATCATTGCACAATATGTAGCCAATAACTTTCCATTTCTTCATCAAAGGATAGGATGGAAGGATTTTCATACTGTGTTCATCAATATCAGATATCTGACTTTCTGCGACAAACATAGGCAACCATAAGATGACCAAAAAGATTGTAAAAAACAATATACACAGGGAAACATTAAAATGAAAGCCATATTCTTCAAGTCCAAGCAATGCTCTTGATATCAATAATCCAAATACAATGCCAAACGCTGAAATCGCTAAAATCATCATAATGATCCGTTTACGATTCCATACAATTATTTTTTGAAATCTACGTTTTTCCATTGTATCACCTGTCCTTTTTAATAACGAATTTTTATATCAAGACTTTCCAGATAATCATATATCACAATCTCTGTGTTTTCTAACGCTTCTATCATATGATAGGGATCTTCGATTTTTACCTGATTGACCTCAAAGAATTTCATAATATTACAGATATCTTCTCTGCTCTTTAAACCATCAAAGATGAAGCCCCCTCTGCCACCGGGAATAAAGATACCATTATCCATGGGGTTGATCACAACCACAATATCACGATTATCTAAATGAAGCGTCAATACATAAGTATAGTTGTGAAATCCCCATCCTGCATAGCGACGATCCACACTAAATTCTCCATAATAGATATCAGATAAAGGGATCGTTTCCACAAACGCTGAAATATCATCTCTGCACAGGATATGCATGATCAGTTTCCATTTCATAGCGATGGGATAAGGAGGGATGACTTTGATTCGGTTTTCATCAATATCATAAATCTGTCCAACAGGCATCCATAAGGGCGTACACAAAAATATCACCATCACCACAAACAACACAATCATGAATGCCATATTCCAATGAGAATATTCTTTTGTTGTAATGGATATCGCCTGGGCACAGCTGACACCAAGCAATGCTCCACAAAAGATTTCAATCAACAGTTGTGATATGATTTTTTTCCTGTTTATATTTAATTTTTTAAACAATCGCTTGTTTTCTGACATCCAATCATTCCTCTTTCGTTTTTATCAGCTTCTAATAGCGAATCTTGATATGCAGACTTTCCAAATAATCATACATCACAATATCTGGATTTTTTAATGCGTCAATCATATAGTAAGGATCATCAATTTTTATCTGATGTATCTCAAAGAATTTCATAATATTACAAATATCTTCTCTGCTTTTATATCCACTAAATACAAAGCCGCCTCTGCCCGCAGGCAACAATACTCCATTGTCCATTGGATTGATGGCAAGTTTCACCTCGTGATCTTTTTGGTAAAGTGTTAAAAGATACGTATATCGGGAATAGGCCCATGAACCTGCATGGCGGTCTACACTGAATTTTCCACCTGTAAATGATGATAACGGCATCGTTTCTATAAATGGAGAGATATCATTTTTACATAAAACATATAGGATAATTTTCCATCTTGTGATGATATGATATTGCGGAATAACCTTGATATTATCATCATTGATATCATATACCTGCCCTTGCGGCATCCATAAAGGTGTCCACAAAAACACGAGCATACATACAAAGATAACGATCAATAATGGCATATTTACATCTGCTTCACACACAATGGAAACAGAAGTAATCGCCTGATGACATACAGAGCCAAGAATTACTCCCAGAAAAACTTCTGTGATTAATTGGAAAAGAATCTGTTTTCTACCTACATTTAACTTTTTAAACATCATTCTGTCTTCTGACATAGCCATCATCCTTTCTAACCATATCATACCCCAATTCTGAATGAATGTATGGATATTTGCAAATGTGGTTTAATTTTCAACATCATCGGTATTCAAAAAGGACACCGCTGTAGTAAAGATTCCATGTTGATCATCCACTTCACATAAAAGTTCTCCATGATATTTCTTCGCAATGCCTTCGATATTCTGCATACCAAAACCATGAGCGAAACGATCAGGCTTGCTACTTCCCTGTACAACTTCTTTTTCTATCGTACTATTTTTCATCTTCCAGATAATTTTATCATTTAAAATGCGCATACGAAGTAAAATAAAACGTTGTTCACATTTGATACAGCTCTCATATGCATTATCCAGTAAGTTACAAAGCACGGCACAGATATCCACAGCATCCATAAAATCATAATGAATGTCTTCACTTTCTATATTACACTGAATATTTGCTTCTTTAAATTTTGGATGATATAACTGTAACACTTTATCAATCAGCACATCCCCTGTTTTTTGATACTGCAGCAGCTCTTCACTTTTTTCATAAATCTCTTTACGATAGTGTTCAACCTTTTCATTCTCACTACCCATCTGATCTAGCATATCCAAATGCTTTTTTAAATCATGCATATTCTTCATGATAAACTCATTTTCTTTTTGTATGGCTTCATATCGTTCTTTATTTCCCACCATGGTATGTGCTTTTTCCATAGCCAGTATTTCTTTTTCCTTACTGACTTCCATACAAAAACAGATACGATAAAAGGAAGATACCAGCATGAACAACAACTGGGTTGCCATCAGAATGATATCCTGATCAATATATTGATGATGTGTAAAATACACAAGAATGAACAAATAGCTGATAACCGCAAATATGACAGGATATATATACATCTGATCATATCGTTTTTGGCGATGACTGCAGATTGCTAGTTGACATAAAAAAGCACTTCCCAATATAAATAAATCATCATGAAATGCATAAGAATACAAGATTTCATGTGATCCCATATACACTCCAACCAGCTGATATGCAAAGACAGCAACAAGATAAGATCCCAGTAACCATCCTGTTGTTTTTATAAAATCTTCTTCTTTTCGATAAATCAAGGATGCCACAATGATCATCACAAAACATAAGATATGATATGTCAATGCGTTTAATAAAATACTTGATAAGAAACAAACGACATAGATAATCAAAAACTTTTGAATCCTGGTATATAAGGAACGATATCCACTTGTCATAATTTCATGAAACTGGTATACCTGTACTAGAATTAACGCAATTTCCATACCTAATACAAGATAGTTCATAAACTTTTCTCCTGATAGGCAAACCATTTTCTATTAATTTCTTCCACTCTTCTTCTCGCAAGCGGTAGTGTCTGTCCATTCTCCAACTGAATAATTTCTTTTTGTATCATTTTTATATGTTTTAAATGCACCAAAATCCCCTTATAACACTCACAAAACATAGAAGCATCCAGCTGTTCCACCCATGTCCCAAAAGATTCTTTACTGATAAATGCTTCACTTCTTGTGTGGATACAGACCTTTCTGCCATAAGATTCAATATAATAGATATCTGAGCGGCGGATTCTTTGTGAAGTCGCGCCATCTCTTGCGATGATATAAGAACCATGATCATACAACGATAATACTTCATCCAGCTCACTAAATAACAATGACTTTGCGACTGGCTTCAACAAGTATCGTGCGGCCTGTATCTTGTAGCCTTCCATACTATATTTTAGATAGGAGGTTATTACCACAATGATCATATCTGGTTCATGTATTCTTAATTTCTTTGCGATATCGATTCCATTTTCATTTCCTACTTCGATATCCAGAAATAATACATCATATTTTGTTTTCGATTTTAACAGAGATGTCCCATCATGAAAGACATCAAATCGATTGATTTCCATTTCTCTACAGTCAAAATATTCTTCGACCATGCATTTTGCATCCTGTGCACAAATTGCGTCATCATCTAAAATACAGATGTTTAACATGTTTGATCCCCTCGCTTTTCTGTTTTTTCATTATACCATGTCATAGATACGTTTTGTATCTGTTTTTGTATAGATGGTTATTGATTCCATAAAAAAACAAACCATATGCCCTTTTGGGCATATGGCCTAGTTAAACTTATTCAATTCTGTTGTTTTATCAGATACCTGAATTTCCAATGCTTCCTGTTCTTTCTTCAGGTTATCTAATTCATCTTTTGCGTCACTGATTGCTTTATCAAGTGATTTTACTTTTTCCGCGTATTTTGTATTTTCTGTTTCAAATTCAGTAGAGATGCTAGAAGCAGCCTGTTGTTTTTCCTGCATATCTTTCTGTGCAGCATCTAACGCTGCTTTATTTTCTTCAGTTGAATTTGCATCATAATTTGCTTGTGCATCTGTATAAGCCTTTTCTGCTGCTGCCTGATTGTTTTTCGCAGCCTGTGCTTCCTGACTTAATGTACTTACCTGATTCAGATAATTTGATTTATTTGTATTCGCTTCATCCAATGCTTTCTGTGCTGCCGCAACTTCATTTTTCTTAGAAGCCAGCTGATCTTCTAATGCTTTTAACTCACCACTGACCTTTGCCTTTTCCGCACTGTTATCGGTGATATTCGCATCAGATTTACCATCATCATTTGTTTTGTCATCATCAGTTTTTGGAGTATCTGTAGTAGGCTTGTTGGTTTCTGTAACTTTTGGATCATCTTTTTTCTTACCACTATCACCAGACAAGAATTTGCCAAGTGCATATTTCACACCAAAACCACCAGCTACTAATAACAACACAACGACAACACCAATGATAACATACGTGATTATCTTATTCATTTTCTGATCTGCTTCAGGGTTTTTATCTTTTTTTGATTTAGATTTCTTTCGTCTTGGAAGATCATCATCTTCCTCCTCTTCTTCATCCTCATCATAATCGTCATGAAGATCACTAAAAACCTGTGTATGTGAAGAATCATCCATTTCTTCTTCCTCTTCCTCATAATCAGGTTCTTCATATTCCTCTTCTTCTACTTCTTCACTTTGGAAAGTAGCTTTTGGTTTACTATCCATAATAACCAAAGTCTTATCATAAGCACTATCGCCATCAAAACCGACTCTTGTCTTGGTTAAATCATCATCGGCCTGAATATCAGGAATTCCACTTGTCTTTGGCAATGGCTGCGTATCATCTGCTTTTAAAGTTGAAAAAGCAAATGTATCTTCTGTTTTCCTTGTACTTTCAGCTTCTGCTTTTTGTTTTTTCAACTCATTGATTTTCTTTTTCAATTCGTTATCCTGACTGTACGCGTTGATCATGTCTGACAAATCATCCTGATTTGCATTGTTTCTTTCGTCTTCTTCATTCCACATAATGAATACCTCCACATCAATATATTCAAACAGCATTTGCTGTAGTCCTAATAATGGAAAGAGTGTTCATAGAAATGAACACTCATATCGAATTATCTGCATCTCAAAGGAGGAGAGAGAAAATTCGTATGTAAGTTCACATACATTACTTTCATTGGCTAGATGAAAATATGCAATCTTACACATAGATTATACCATGGAATTTTCTAATCCGTCATTTTATTTCTTAAAATTTACTTACATTTAGATTAGATTATTTCCTAATATTAGGAAATCCATCCTTTAAGGGAACTTTTACGTACATTAATCATGGTCATATTATAAATATATGGCAATGTAGACAAAAGGACATCTGCGATTAAGCAGATGTCCTGTTTACTTAAATCCTAAGCGCTGATATTGTTCATTTGGTGCGTGATTCTCTTTCATTGCTTTAATCATTAATTGTTCCATATAACTTATAATACTGGTATCCTTTATTTCCCTTGTCTGACCATAATCTTCTACAATATCAAATAAATGATCTGTATTTACATATGTTGGATCTTTTACTATCGCATTATGATAAGATGGCACTCGATACAAAGGATATGGAACATCAGGTAAGAAATGCCCGCATTCTATTTCCTGGGGAATATCTTTACCCAGCCAATTTCTTATAGTTGTAAGGCTTGTTGTATACTCGTACAATTGATTTTGATCACGTCCGCCTCGCATATAAGTATAACGTCCATCAAATACATTTACTGATAAACCAAATGTACCATATAATGCATATTCATGTATTTTTTCCTTTTTTTCCATAATTGTACGGATAGAATGCCCTGTAACAGAAGAAGGAATCTCTACATTTTGATAATCTAATATCGTTGGCATTAAATCAATATTTTGTGTAATCTGTGTTATACATTTACCAGCATACTCATGATGTGGAAAATGTATAAGTAATGGAATATTTGCTAATTCATTAAATGCTGGCATATAATTTTTACCAATATACTCTCGTTCTCCTAAACAATAACCATGATCTGTTGTCAGAATAATCATCGTGTCTTCATACATATCTGCATCTTTTAATTTTTGAATAAATTTACCAAAGTGATGATCTGTCATTGTGATTAAAGCTTTATAACGTTTACGTAAATGTTCCATAGCTTCATCTGTTTCGTCATCGATTTTATGGTATACTGGTAAATCAAAATATGGTCCATCATAATCATCCTCATACATATCCAGATATTTTTGTGGAACATCAAATGGTTCATGTGGATCAAAAGTTTCT
This sequence comes from Absiella sp. AM29-15, assembly GCF_003434225.1. Lineage (NCBI taxonomy): Bacteria > Bacillati > Bacillota > Erysipelotrichia > Erysipelotrichales > Erysipelotrichaceae > Amedibacterium > Absiella sp. AM29-15. The sequence continues at coordinate 85,636 of NZ_QVFL01000017.1, read as the reverse complement.
ACCATCAAAAAGAAATCTCTGGCGCCTTTATTTTCATCAACCCATTTCATTGCGGAATCAAAGCATTTTACACTAGAATATTCTTCTTCTGATGTAAATCTCGTTTTATTACATTGATATTGTCGTTTTACATCTCCATAATAATTTTCTGGCATCCATGGATCATCAATGAGTGATACCCAAGGATCACTTTCTTGACCTCTGAAAAACTCATATGTATTAAACTGCTGACAATAATTTTCTCCTCCGATACGGAAATAATGTGCATGATCAGTAATCATATGAGAGCGGATATTTCCTTTTTGAAACAATACTTTTGGTAACGTGGTATCAAATATTTCTATTGGCCCCCAGCTACGTTCCAAAAAGTTTAATCTTCCAGTAAATATATCCCGGCGTGCAGGCATGCAAGGCATACTGCCAACAAAATGATTATCAAATCTACAGCTGTCATTCGCAAAAGCTGAAATATTTTCATTTTTACAATCAGTTTTACTATTGTAACAGGTTAGTAAATCCCGGCGAAGGGTATCCATCAATACAACAATCGTACGCATTGATTATTCCCCCTATTCATCATCATCTTGATTCATGATTTTATATGTATTGACATATAGTAAAGCTTCTCTAGCTTCTTGAATCAATTCGTTTATTTCTTTTTCATTGTAAACTTCTTCATGGCCTAAGGCAATCGTTAACACTAATGGTAAATTCATACCGCATATTAGATGCGTTTTCTTATCCATATATGGTACGAATTTCTGTGTGACACTGCCTCCCAGCATATCGGTAAAGATAAATACTTCTTCATCATGAATATCCTCCATGATTTTTTGAATCTGATCATCGATATTTTGTTCATCCACATAAGCATTTAATACTGAAACATTTGGATAAGCCGACAGAAAATTCAATGTATCTGCCATTCCTTCTGCTAATCGATGATGCGATGCGATTATAATCTTTCTCATACTACTGCTCCTTATGCTAAAATGCCAAATGCCGCACAAATCATAGATAAAACAACAATCATCAAAATCAGAATCGTCACAGATATTTTTCCACTTTTGATTAACTTATAAGCTATGATTGTCGCAAGTACTGGTAACATAAATGGAAATATCTGATCAAGAATACTTTGAATTTCCGTAACAGATTCACCAGAAGTATATTTTAATGGTGTTGATATTTTGACAACGCTTGGAATCAAAGCACCAGCTACAACCAACCCTAAGATAGACATAGATTCTGTTAATAGATTTAGTTTATCTCCTAATGTAGAGATCAGTTTTGTACCAGAACGATACCCTAAGTGGAATAATTTTACACGTACAAACATAAAGATGATATTCAATAACAGCCAAATCAGAATACCTGTCATATTACCTTCTAAAGCCATATATCCTGCAATAGACCCCATGATTGTAGGATATAACACCCAGATTAAGGAATCACCAATACCTGCCATTGGTCCCATCAATCCAATTTTGAAACTTTGTACCGCTTCTTTTGCATCAATACCACCTTCATCTTCAATACCTAAAACAGCGCCTAAAACCATACTTGCCATCCAAGGATGCGTATTGAAATAATTAAAATGATTATTTAAAGATGCTACATATTCATCATCATTATCATAAATTTTACGTAGTGCAGGACCAAGAGAATAGACAATTGAGCCAGCCTGCTGATATTGGTACGTATATGTATTTACAGCCATTCCCATCCAGCGAATTGCTGCTTTATTAATATCTTTCTTTGTTAAAACAGGTGTCTTATTCATCTTCTAGTCCTCCCATGTTTATATTAGAATTGTTTGATTGAGAATTTTTAAAGCCATAGAATACCAGACATACCATAACACCAGCAATGGCTACTCCAAGCATACTTACATTTAAATAAGCGGTTAAAAAGAAACCTAGCATAATTGCCGCAAAGTATTTTCCTGTTGGCATAAAATTTAGTAATAGTGCAACACCCACAACTGGAAGCATTTTTGAAGCTATCGTTAAGCCACCAGTAAACCAGGCTGGCATTGCTTTTAATACTGTATTGACTACATCTCCACCAACCAATAATGCCAAAGCTACAGGAACTGCTGCTGTTAAAAACATCAGACAAGGTCCACACAATAACGTGTGATACATTGTGGAAAACCGTTTTTTATTTGCTAAATCTTGTGCCCTTCTTACGATTACAGATTGCGCAATTTTTGCAATCACATCAAACTGTACCATTAACATTGCCACAGGAATACCGATGGCTAGACCAGCTTCTACGCCACCTCCTGTAGTTGCGGCTACAGCCACAGCAATTACAACACCCACACCATATTCAGGAACACTACTGCCACCAATAGATGCCACACCTAATGACATCAACTGTAAAGTGCCTCCTATAAATAATGCTGTTGGCATATCCCCAACGATTATACCAGCGAATAATCCTGTAATCGCAGGCCATCTAAGCCCAAATGTCATACCATATTTATCTACCGGAACAAGCCCTGCTAATATAATCAGTGCAATGTTCTGTATCAATGAAAGTCCCATAATGTTTTCTCCTTTTTCTTTCTTATTTTAGAATTGTTTTAAAATCAATTTCTGAATCTGCTACAAGGTATTTCGCATAAATACGTACACCTTTTTCCATTAAAGCAAGATATGTCTGTTTTTCTTGCTCATCAATTGTCACAAAGCGATTAACCTGAATCAGATTTTCTCCACTACGTTGTGCAGTTGCTCCTACATTCACTTCATGAATAGGCACATTTGCTTCTTCAATTAAACGCTTGATTGTTTCAATATGCTTTACAATCAGGAAAATATTTTGTCCCTCATATTTGTTTGCTTTGAAATTTGCCAAAGCTTTGTCCAAAGGAATAATGGAAATCGCCATACCAGCTGGACGAGCAAGCTTCATTGTAGATTTCTGCATTTCATCATTTGCCACCGTGTCATCAATGACCATCACTCTTTGTGCCTTTGTTTTTGGTCCCCATTGTGTTGCAGTTACCCCATGTAATAAACGATTGTCGATTCTAGTTAAAACGATTTTCATAAGTCCTCCTTGCTGTTCACTTTATGTGAACGAAAATAATAACGCGTTGATTATTTACATTCCCATGATAGCACTTACACAAATACCGTGTCAATAACTTTCGGTTATATTTGGTCATTTGGTTATTTTGTGTTTTATTAAACAACCATTTTCAACCATTTTCATCTAGCATTTCCAAGATTTGTATGTTATGATGTATATAGAAAAAAGGGTGATAATCATGAACTTTGAAGAACGTAAAGATAAAATCTTGCAAGCATTAAAGAAGAAAGGAAAACTTTCTTTTCAGGAAATTGAGGCGTTAGTTGATGTTGCGCCAACCACTATTCGCCGAGATTTAACCACACTTGAGCAAAACGGAGATTTGATCCGTTTTCATGGTGGTGTCAAATTAGATAAAGGTGTTGCAGAATATTCTATGCATAAAAAAAGCACCATGCATATTAATGAAAAGAAACTAATTGGTAAAACAGCCGCAGAGCTTATACAGCCAAATGAATTTATATTCATATCCAGTGGCTCAACAACTTTTCAAATGATTGAATATATCACAGACACAAGTATTAGTGTCATTACAAACGGTATCCCACATGCAGAAGCATTGAATAAAAAAAATATTCGCACATTTTTATTATGTGGATTTCTAAAAGAGCATACACGTTCCGTGGCTGGAAGTGAAACGGTGAAGTTAATAAACTCCTACCACTTTGATCGTGCTTTCATTGGTGCAAATGGAATTGCCTCTAACCTAGATTTGTTATCCGCAGACAATTTCGAACATGAAATAAAAGAAGCCGCAATACATAATTCTAAGCATGCCTATATCCTGGTAGATGCTTCAAAATTTGATACAACCGCTATGTATGCACTTCATTTACGTGACTATCCAAACGCTAATATCATCACCGAATTATACAATGAAGAAAATGCACAGGTGATTATTGCGAAATAAATGTCGAAAAAAGTCAAAAATCCATGATATTTATGTAAGCCATTTCATAATCCCATGATATAATACTAGTACAGGTAAAAATGTACAGCAATATAGCGTTTAAGAAAAGAGGATTTTGTATGGAAAAAAACATAAGTGTGGAACTTGGATGCGAGCACATCCGCGTCGCTTGTGTTGGCATAAATGGCAAGATATATCAGATACTTAGCAGACCGACACAGATACATGAAGGAAAAGAAGGATTAGCAAAACAGATCATCTCCATGATTCATGCATTAGATGATGCATCAGAATGTAAACACATTGGCATTGGCGTACCAGGACCAGTAGACACAAAGAAAGGAATCATTCGTTTATGTAATCATTTCCCTGAATTAGAGAATTATGCAATTGTCGAACGTATCCAACAGGAGATACCTCTACCATGCACTCTGGTAAATGATGTCAATGCCGCTGCTTTGGGAGAAGCATATTTCGGTGCTGGCAAGAATCATGAATCCATCTATTATATATCACTTTCCACAGGAATTGGTGGGGCTTATATTTATCATCATCGTATCATTTCCGGAAACAATGGATATGCTGGTGAAATCGGCAATATGATTGTGGATCAGAATCGTGATAAAATCAATAAACTGAATGTTGGCGCGATTGAAAATGAAGCAAGTGGACATGCGATTACACGGGAAGGGCAATATGTTTTTGGAGAAGATATGATACATAATGCTGGTGATGTATTTGAACAGGTAAGAAAAAAAGACCCTGTGGCCATCCAGCTATGTGAAGATGTCAGTAAGGATCTTGCGGTTATGTTATCTACGATTGCTTTGGTATTAGACCCACAGGTGTTTATCTTTGGAGGGGGCTGTATGAAAAGTGATGATGTATTTTTTCCTTTGATGGAAGAACATTTCCGTTCTTTGATTTATGATGATATGCAGGATATTCAATTAGTAAAAGAGGAACTGGAAGACCCTGAATTATTAGGGCTTGCCATGTGTGCGAGTGATAATGAAAAGAAGGCATAAGTTGCCTTCTTATTTTTTATGCATGTTTTACACGATCGTGTTCTTCTGCACGTTTTGCGTCATTAAAACGATCAACTGTGCCTACCAGATAACCTGTGATTCTTCTGATTTTTTCAAATCCTTCCGGCTGTAAGTGATATCCTAAACCAACTTCTTCACCATCAAATTCTAAATCGATAGAATCAATTTCCTTACGTGGATTGTTTTTACGTACATAGGCAATATAAGCCTTTGCGATCTGTTCACTGATTTCTTCATTTGAATGAATCGTGATACCTTCTACTACCTTTTCAAATTTCATAACATTCACCTTCCATATATTCATTATAGAAATTAGATGATTGCTTTGCAACTACAATGCCCTATTCCCCATTTCCTACAATCTTCATTCGATTAAATGGGAAGAATACATAAACATCTTTGCCAACGATATTCTCACCTTTAAATGGTCCCACCATACGAGAATCTGTCGAATTTACACGATTATCTCCCATGAGGAAATATTCATCTTCACCAAGAATTACTTCATCAAAATCCGCTGTAAAATTATCTCCGCGTCCACGAATCTTATTTGCATAATCGCTATCCAAGTATGGCTCATCAATTGGTTTTCCATTGACATAAACCACATCATCTTTCGCATATATACGATCTCCTGGTAATCCAATCACTCGTTTTACCCAGTCCTCTTTCACCTTATCGTTATATACAACCACAACATCATATCGATCAACACCAAACATTTTACGAGATATTATATTCATAATTCCGATATCATCATCTTCCAGGGTAGGATACATACTACGCCCATCCACACGAACTGGTCTAATCAAGTAGGTTGTAATCAAAAATATAGCGATAAAACAAATCACAAAGGTTTTTATCAAATCGAATAATTCATATTTCCACCCGCTTTTTGGGGATTCCTCGGGTTGCTTATCATCTGGTTGTGTATCCGTATGATACTGTAATTCTGTATAGCTGTCGTCTTCCATAAAGCCACTCCTTTTACCAATGGCTTTATTATATCACTGAACATTACAAATAGAAACAAAAGAAACCGTAAGAAATTCTGTTTTTTTAAAGATTTTTTCATATGATATATAAAAATCCTGTCCTGTGAAATTAAACGTGTTCTTTTCTATGATTCTAATTCACTATTTCCAACATTTTCATCTCATTAATATTCCTATCGGATGCATGTTTTTCCCCTGTATGTTCATTATCATCATGTAACATATTGAAAATCAGTATATAATCATGGAATCTTTGTAATCTTTATATTTCCTTCAAACTATCATGACGAATTTATGATATACTTAAATTAAGCAGAATCTATAAAATCTGAAGGGAGAATCTTATGTATCAAGATGAGTTGTTTCAAAATTATAAAAACATCTTAAATGCTATTACAAATCCCATCATTATCCTTGATTTAGAGAAAAGAATCAAGTTTGTGAATACAAGTGCACTGAATATCATGCCAAAGGATGCCGGAAATGTGATTGGTAAGAAGTGTTCTTGTATGAATACTCCATATTGTAATACAAAGGACTGTTGTGTGGAACGTTTTTTAAGGGGAGAAGCCGGCATGGTCCAAAAAGGACCTGGAAAAATCGCAAATCGTGTTTCTCTTTCAGAATTAAAAAATGATAAAGGAGAACGCATTGGCTATATTTCTGTATCGACTGATGTTCATGAGCTGATGGAAACACAGCGAGAATTAATGATCAATGAAGAGCGTTATCAAATTGCCTTAAAACAATCGCAGAGTATCTTATGGCAATATGATCCTTATGCCAAAACCATTACACGTATTGATTCAGGTAATCAACATACCTCAAAAATTCTTCATAATATTCATCGTGTAGAAAATTTTCCTGATGTTCTATGGGAAAAAGGAATGATGGATAAAGATTCCTTAGAAGAAGCGAAAAAGACATGTGAAGATATTTTAAATGGAAAAAAAGAATGTGAATGTGTTTTACATCTATTTGATGAGCATCATGATTCACACTGGTTTCATATTTTTAGTACGTCGATTTTTGATAAAGATGGCACTGTATTAGAAGCGATTGGTATTAGTAAGGATATTACTGATTTGAAACAGCTGGAATTAGAGTATCATAACGAAAAAGAATATCGTGCTATCATTTCTTCAGATTTTGTCAGTGTATTTGAAGTCGATTTGACCGCAGATAAAATGTTGAATGTCAATAAACGCTGGATGGAAGAAATGAATTTAAAAGAAGATGCGACCTATGATGATTTGACACAACGCATTGTAGAATATATGCATCCGGATTATAGTTATATTAAAGCGATGAAAACCAGAGAAAATATGCTGGAATGTTTTTCACATAATCAAAAAGAACTTGTTTGTGAATATCGTAAATTAGTCAATGGAGAATATCGATGGATTCATAGTGTGACCCGTATGTATCAACATAAATCCAGTGGACATGTCATCGCATGTACAGCAATGAAAGATATTGAAGATGAAAAACGAAAAGAAGCCCAATGGCGATATAAAGCCGAACGTGATTTATTGACTGGTGTATATAATCACTCCACCATTGTTTCTATGATCAATGCAAAATTAAAAGCTGCACCTGATGTAAAACATGCGTTTATTATCATGGACCTGGATAATTTCAAGGATATCAATGATTTATATGGACATATGTATGGCGATCTTGTGTTAAAGAATGTATCTGCGCAATTATGTGAATGCTTCAAAGAGCACAGTATTATCGGGCGTATTGGTGGAGATGAATTTGTGGTCTTTTTATCTGATCTGCATGATCAGATTTCAGTGATATCACAATGTGAAAAATTCTGTGATGATTTATCCTCCTCTACATATACCTATTTAAAAAATGCCCATATTTCTGTATCTATCGGACTGGCATTCTATGATAAGAATCAATTATGTTTTGATGATCTATATCACAAAGCGGATATCGCCATGTATTATGGTAAATATAATGGAAAGAACCAGTGTAGTGTTTATCAAAACGGCATGTTTGACTATACGCAAAGCAATCCTGTAGATCTTTCTCCCGATGTGAGTGGACCTTTAGAAGGCAACATACGTGAATTTATATTCCGTACGCTATTCACCTCATCCTCTACTGATTTTACACATAAATTAGATGAAGTCTTACGCCTGACTGGCCACTTTTTCCAGTTACATCATGCGGTGATTTTATCTTATGATAATCAAATGGAAGAGATATCTGTTTTAAATGAATGGAAAGATTCCAGTATGGGACATGAGAAAATGAAATATCATGTTTACTTGATGAAAGAATGTTTATCAACCTATCCTGATATTAGCGAACATGCGGTATTTATCTATGAAAATAAAAATAATACACCGTTTGAAAAAGCAATATTGGCTTCCGTACATGCGAAAGCCATAACCGCGATGTCCATGGCTTTGGATGAAGTAAATTCTGTCATGGTTATCTTTTGCGATAATCTTCGTGCACGAAGTTTTACACGCCAACAGCGTAATGATCTTCAGACCATCATGGAAATCATTGAGATATTCTTACAGAATCAAGCGCAGAAAACCCGACAGAATGAACAGTTGAATATGATGATGTATTTATTAAATCATATCGGTAGTGCGATCTATATCATTGATCCCGCTACGTATCATCTTATCTATTTTAATGAAGATACCAAACGGTTGTTTCCATATGCGGAATATGGTTCTATCTGTCATAAATGTTTTCGTGGTAGTGAACATCCATGCGAGGACTGCCCAGTTAAATTATTAGAACATCGTGATCAAAACGATCGCAAGGTTGTAGATATTTATAATAGTGTTGTACATCAATGGGTACGCACCACTGCTTCTTATATCGACTGGCCAGATGGTCATCTTTATATCCTGTTATCTTGTACAGATATTACTGATTATATGCAATAAAGAGGAAGATCACATGCTTCCTCTTTCTTTATGTTATTCCATTTTAAAATCTTTTCTTTCTATTAAAATAGTATGGAACTTGGTTTTATAATTTTTAGTCTGTGTTATGCTTGTGAGTATATCATCTACTGGTTGATAAGAATCCGCTAATGAATGGTAGGTATAAGGATATTGGAACCAGCTGTCCTGATAAATGATATTTGTGGCAAATTCCATCATTTGATCATCAGATATATCATGGATAGAATACACATATCCACGATGATACTTTCCTTTCGCAAAGTTAATATCAAACGACTGGGATGATTCTTTTCTTCCATATGTTGTATCGCCTTGATCATACAAGAATGCGACCTCTTTATCCAGCATTACACCATTTTCTCTACTGGTATTCCATACAGGAATAATACTGCAGTTTCCATTAAAATCTACTTTATCAAAGTTGATCCACATCAGATGATATAAATATCCATCCTGATCAACCCCCACATATTCTTCTGTTTGTTTTGGAAAATCTTGATTTTGATTTTCTTCATAAACACGGAATGCTTTTACTTCTGATAATGCTTCTACTGCATCATCGCTTAAATCTTTACTAACCTGTTTTGACAAGCCTTTTTGAACCAGTGCATCCCGTTTTTCACCTGTACTTATTTTCCACACCTCATAATCACTTGTTAGATTTCTATGTACAAGATAGCTAAAAGTCATAATGATGGCGATTATCAAGACGATATAGGTTGCAGCTGCTGGTATAACAGGCACAAAGCAGCATGTAAATTCTTTATTATTCACATGTTCTTTCACAATGGAATGTATGCGATAGATCTGTACAAGAATGATAACCAATAAGATGATTCCAAAGTATATCAGCAAAGTTGGTACTACTATTGTAAAATACATAAGTCCAATATACGCAAGATATTCCTTATAGATACTTTTACATTGTATGATGCTTTTCCCACCATATGCCAGATTTAAATCTTGCATACCTTTTCCATATTGATATAATAATACCAGCATACAGATTGGCTTCACTACACTGATAGAGGATAAACCTATCCATGGTGTTGCTCTTATGATTTCCACAAAGGTAAAAATCACAAGTATACAGGAAGTCATAACAAATGATTTTCGCAGGGCTTCATTTTCTTTACGCAGAATATAACAGCCATACCACATCAACAGCGCAGATATTCCAGTTGTAAAATCTGCCAGATAAGAAATTTCTAAATGGATAAAACTGAATAGAAATCCTACAAACATGATATTTGAAACAGTGGAAAACCGATAGCTTTTCGCTTTCATTTCATCACCCTCTATCTCTACTTTCAGTATATCATAAAAGCATAAGAAAAAGGCAGAATATCAATCATATCCTGCCTGATTTTTTTATCCTCCGTATACTTTAATACGGTTGATTGCTTTCGCAAGTGCAACTTCTGCACGTTTGATATTGGTACGGTTATCACGTTTCGCAAGGCGTGCTTCTGCACGTTCTTTCGCACGTTTTGCTCGTTCAATATCGATTTCTTCCCGACCTTCAATTGCGTCTGTTAATATGCGCATTTCATTATCTTTGAACTGCATCATACCACCAGCCATCGCATAATCATGATAGTCGCCTTTTTCTTTTAAGGAGCACTTACATGTTTCTAACATGGCAACCAAAGGAATATGGTTAGGAAGAATGGTGATATCACCTTCCACGGTACGTAAATGAACAGCTTCCACTTCGCCTTCTTTATATAGACCAAGAGGAGTGATGATTTTCACTTTGATCATAGATTAACCTTCATTCAAAGTTTTAGCTTTTTCCACAGCCTGTTCGATGGTTGAAACGAACATAAATGCTGCTTCTGGAAGATCATCATATTTACCTTCCAACAGTTCCTTGAAGCTTCTGACTGTATCTTCACGGGATACATAGCATCCTGGAATACCTGAGAATACTTCCGCAACGTGGAAAGGCTGAGATAAGAAGTTACGTACACGACGTGCACGGTTTACAATAATCTTATCTTCTTCACTTAATTCATCCATACCTAAGATGGCGATGATATCCTGTAATTCTTTATAACGCTGTAGAATTTGTTGTACACCACGAGCTACTTCATAGTGTTCTTCTCCTACAACAAGTGGATCAAGAATACGAGAGCTTGATTCTAGAGGATCAACGGCTGGATAGATACCTAATGCCGCAATATCACGATCCAATACAGTTTTCGCATCCAGATGCGTAAATGCAGTCGCTGGCGCAGGGTCTGTCAAGTCATCGGCAGGCACATAGATTGCCTGTACAGATGTGATAGATCCATTCTTTGTGGAAGTGATACGTTCCTGTAACTGTCCCATTTCTGTCGCAAGGGTTGGCTGATAACCAACGGCACTTGGCATACGTCCAAGCAGGGCACTAACTTCAGAACCTGCCTGTGTGAAACGGAAGATGTTATCGATAAACAGCAATACATCCTGATGATCATGATCACGGAAGTATTCTGCCATGGTAAGTCCTGTTAAACCTACACGCATTCTGGCACCTGGAGATTCATTCATCTGTCCATATACCAATACGGTTTTATCAAGGACACCACTATCCTTCATTTCATGATACATGTCATTACCTTCACGTGTACGTTCTCCTACACCAGTAACAACAGACATACCACCATGTTCTTTTGCGATATTGTGGATAAGCTCCTGAATCAATACGGTTTTACCTACACCGGCACCACCAAACAGACCGATTTTACCACCTTTTGAATATGGACACAACAAGTCGATAACCTTAATACCGGTTTCCAGCATTTCTGCGCTGGTCTGTTGTTCATCAAAAGTAGGTGCTTTACGATGAATTGGCCATTTTTCATTTGTGGCTGTTTCACCTAATCCATCAATTTCACGTCCTAATACATTGTACATTCTACCCAGTACTTCTTTCCCTACAGGGACACTGATTGGTGCGCCTGTATCAATGGCATCCATACCACGTACCAAGCCATCGGTACTGCCCATGGCGATACAACGTACACGGTCATCTCCAATATCCTGGCTGACCTCAACGATTAAAGACTCTTTATCTTTCATAGGAATCTCGATTGCAGTCAATAAGTCTGGCAGTTCTCCATTTTCAAAGACAATGTCAACGACCGGACCAATGACCTGAACGATTTTTCCGATATTTTTACTCATTCGCTACACTCCTTCCAGGGCATTGACAGCACCAACAATTTCGGTAATTTCCTGGGTGATGCTTGCCTGTCTTGCCTGATTGAATTCCAATTCCAGGGTTTCTTTGATTTCATCCGCATTATCTGTCGCACTTTCCATCGCCATACGACGGCTTGCCTGCTCACTGGTTTTTGTTTCTAAGAAATAACTGTACAATAATGATCTGACATACATTGGTACTAACGTATCCAAAATCTTATCTCCAGCTGGTTCAAATTCAGTTAAGGCATTTCCTGAATGTTCACGATCATCTTTTTCCACAGGCAGCAAGGTTACTAGCTGTGGCTCAAAGGATACAGAATTAATAAATTTTGTGTACAGAATACGGATTTCAGATATTTCTTTTTTGCGATATAAATCAAGTGCCATATCCGCAATTTCCACCAGTTCACTGTAACATTCATCTTCCAGATCTAGTTCTTCACGAATCACATGATATCCTTTATTGTGAATCCATCCGGCTCCACGAAGCCCGATCATTACGATATCATCATCTTTACTGACAGTATTTTGAAGCATACGATAAATATTTGCATTATATCCACCACATAATCCCATATCACTGGTAAATACGATGGTAAATGCTTTCTTCGCATCATTTTTCTGTAAGTATGGATGCATGCTGTTTTCAATAGAAGATAAGATTTCCTGCACTGTTTCTTTTAGATAATAAGCATATTCTCTGTTTTCTTCCATGAACTGTTTCTGTTTTTTCAGTTTACTGCTGGCAACCAACTGCATGGCTTTGGTAATTTTTCTTGTAGAGTCTACAGAACGGATACGAGCCTTGATCTCTAATTTACCTGCTGCCATAGACTATCCTTCAATTAAATTCTTGAATTCTGTCGCAAACGCTGTCAACGCCTCTTTGATAGATGCTTCCAGTTCACTGTCTAAAGCCTGCTTTTCATTGATTGCGGCAATGATATCTGCATGCTCTCTTTCCATGTATTTCAACATTTCTTTTTCGTAAACTTTCACATCTTCTACTTTGACAGGTTTCAGGAATTTATGTTTTGCGGCAAATAAAGATAATACCTGATGAGCGACTGGCATTGGATCATACTGATTCTGGATCAGCAGTGTTGTTAAACGTTCTCCATGCGCCAATGTTTCGGTTGTTGTCGCATCCAGATCACTACCGAATTTCGCAAATGCCTGCATTTCACGATACTGTGCAAGCTCCAGTTTTAAGCTTCCACTAACCTGTTTCATTGCTTTGATCTGTGCGGCACTACCAACACGGGATACGGATAAACCACTGTCTACCGCTGGTCTTACACCACTGTTGAACAGCTCTGTCTGTAAGAAGATCTGTCCATCGGTGATAGAAATAACGTTGGTAGGAATATATGCTGCGATATCTCCGGCCTGTGTTTCGATGATAGGAAGTGCAGTTAAACTTCCTGCGCCTAATTCATCATTTAATTTTGCGGCACGCTCTAATAAACGAGAATGCAGATAGAATACATCACCTGGATATGCTTCACGTCCAGGTGGACGTTTCAACAATAAGGACATGGTACGATAAGCAACCGCATGTTTACTCAAGTCATCATATACGATCAATACATCGTCCCCATTTTCCATCCATTCTTCACCAATCGCACAACCTGCATATGGTGCAATATATTGTAATGGAGCTGGTTCACTGGCAGTAGAAGATACAATGGTTGTATATTCCATAGCGCCATGACTTCTTAATTTTTCTACGATTTGCGCAACGGTACTTGCCTTTTGTCCAATTGCGACATAAATACATTTTACGTTTTGACCCTTCTGATTGATAATGGTATCGATGGCGATTGCCGTCTTACCTGTCTGACGATCCCCAATGATCAACTCACGCTGACCTTTACCAATAGGAATCATAGAGTCAATGACTTTTAATCCGGTCTGGATTGGCTGGTGTACACTTTTTCTTGTCATAACACCTGGAGCTACACGCTCTACTGGGCGGAATTTATCTGATACGATAGGTGCACCACCATCAATTGCCTGTCCCAATGCGTTGACAACACGACCTAGCATGCCATCCCCAACTGGTACTTCGACAATTTTACCAGTACGTTTTACTTCGTCACCTTCTTTAATGGAAGCATCATCTCCCATCAATACGGCACCGACATGTTCTTCTTCAAGGTTTAATACCATTCCATAGACATCACCTGGAAATAACAGCAGCTCTCCAGCCATTGCATTTGCCAAGCCATGAACAAGGGCAATACCATCACCGATCGTGATAACGGTTCCTGTTTCACCAGTTTCCAGTTCATCATCATAGCGTCGGATCTGTTCTTTGATCAGTTTGCTTATTTCTTCTGGTCTTAAGCTCACCACATTCACCTCACTTGTTTGCTTCAGATGCAACGACTTTCTTCAAACGTTCCAGTTTGTTTTTCGCTGTATTGTCGATGATCTGATCATTGATTTTGATACGGATACCTGCCATCAAGTCTTCATCTACTCGTAAGACAAGCTCCACTTTTTGATTTAGTTTATTCATTAATGCTACTTTCAGTTTCGCAATCTGTTCATCATTCAATGCAGTTGCGCTATTCACATAAACTACTTGAATGTGGTTTTCCACATTGTAGCATTTCACAAATTCTTTTGTGATATCCGGCAGAATACGGAAACGGTTTTTATCTACTAAAATCTTTAAAAAATTTAACAGCATGTGTTCGATACTGTCTTTATAGATTGTTTCCAGCAGCTGCTTCTTTTCTTCCTTGTGAATTTTTGGATGGTTCATCACACTTACAAATTTTGTATCCGATGCCATCGTACTTTTCACAAGCAATAATTGTTCTTTATAAATATCCAGCTTGTTTTCTTCCTTTGCGATTTCAAACAACGCATCACAATAGCTTTTTGCTGCTATGCCTGCCATGTATCATCACCTGCATGTTCAATAAAGTCATCCACATAACGCTGCTGATCTTTTTCATCCAATTCCTTCTTGATGATTTTTTCCGCAGCTTCAAATGCAACATCCGTAATCGTCTGTTTCATTTCTTTCTGTGCCTGAACTTTTTCGCGTTCAATATCCGCTAATGCTTTCTGCTTGAGGTTTTCCGCTTCCTCGCGTGCTTTCGCTAACACTTCTTTACGCTCTTCATTGGCATTCTTTGCTGCCCCTTCTAAAATTGCGTGTGCTTCACCTCTCGCACTTGCAAGCTGAGTTTCATATTGAACTTTATATTCTTCTCCATCTTTACGTGCCTGTTCACCTGCGGCTATATCGTCCGCAATTGCTTTATGACGTGCATCAAAATAATCCAGAATGACATCCCAGAAAAAATGCTTTGCCACCAAACAGATGATCAGTGTAGAAATACAAACAAGAATTACATCCACCAGGTCTAATCGCAGGTAATTTGTTATATCAATATTCATGTTCCAAAACTACCTCCTTGTATCAATAATTCTTATCCTTTCATGAAGATCAAAATCAATGCGATTACTAATGCGTAAATACCAGTTGTTTCGGCCATGGCGATACCAAGAACCATGATACTACGGATTTTACCAGCTGCATCTGGATTTCTGCTGACACCTTCAGCACCCTTACTAGCCGCAATACCCTGTCCAATACCAGGACCTAAACCAGCGATCATTGCGATACCAGCACCTAATAAAGCCATACCTTGTACAAAATATTCGTTCATTTTTCATTTCCTCCTAGATTGTTATGTACGTAATTGTTAATCTTCACTTGGATATGCATCCGACAAGAAGAAGCTTGCCAGTGTGAAGAAGATATAGGTCTGAATAAGACCTGAAAAGATATCGAAATATGCATGCAGGAATGGTGTTAACGCATATCCTAACACACCTGCAGGCATCATACCTCTCATTAAGGAATAAACCATTCCTACAATGATGGTACCTGCCAGCATATTTCCAAACAGACGCAGAGATAATGAAACAGGAAGTGCCAAATCACCTAATACATTTAATGGCAGAAACAGGAAGAATGGATCGCACAGACCCTGAATTTTTCCTTTGATTCCCTGTTGTCTGATCTCTGTGTAGCGTACGAGCAAAAACATCATGACCGCAAGTGTCGCATTCACACTTAAATTGCTCGTTGGTGGCTGTAGCCCAATCAATCCTAAAAGGTTGCTTGGAGCCATCATAAATATCAGTGTACCAAAGAAAGGCAAAAACGTTCTTGTCCTCTCTTTCAGGTTATCACCGATAATACTGATTCCAAGATTGGCAACACTTTCGCATACCAATAGGAATCCTTTTGGCGCCTGCCTTGGATCTGCTTTCTTTATCTTTTTGCCCGCTAAGATAAAGAACACACACAGAATGACACAAAGCAATAGCCAGTTCACAATGGATTGGTGGATAAATAAGTGGAATCCTCCAATCGTGATATCGATAGCCACTAACCTACCTCCTTTCTATGCAGAATCGCATAAATAACGATAGACGCTTTATGACACAGCATCCCTACCAAAAGTGCCAAAGGATGGACACCTTTATATATACTTAACGCAAAAACAAGGGTATAAAGTGCGTAACGTTTCACATAAGCACCCTGACCTCTGCCCTTTGCATTTGTATATAGTTCAATATTGGAGCACATACGTTCAATCATGCCAAAACCCAGCAGACCACACATTGCGCCAATGATGATACCTAAGGTAATGCTTTGAAAGCTTCCTTGAAATACCAGTAAAGATAAGCCACTGATCACAAGCATCAAAGCCAACGTAATTTTGCGAATTTCATTTCCCTGTGCTTTATCAATCATCTTTACTCACCGCCTTCCACAATAAATAGAAATTGGCTCCAATGGCATACGCAAGCAATACCAGTAAAAAAACCGGTGCGCTATGAAGCTTTTCATCCAGCCAGACTCCCGCTAAGACGCAAAGAATACAGCTGATTAACAATGTCATGGTAAAGCGTATCGCTTTTTGGACATCTTTCATTATTTTGTTCCGAAAATTCGATCTCCGGCATCACCCAAACCTGGAATGATATACCCATGTTCATTCAGTTTTTCATCTAATGATGCCAAATAAATATCAACTTCAGGATGTGCTTTCTCTACTGCTTTTACACCTTCTGGTGCACCAACCAGACAAACTAGGCGGATATTTTTAGCGCCTTGTTTCTTTACCATGTCGATGGCAGCAATTGCACTTCCTCCTGTTGCTAACATTGGATCAACAATCATGACAATTGCATCCTTCACAGCCTTTGGATACTTTTCAAAGTACGTATGAGGTTCTAATGTTTCTTCATCACGATACAACCCAATATGTGCAATTTTTACCGTAGGAATCAGATTACAGATACCATTTACCATACCTAAACCTGCACGCAGGATTGGTACCAAAACGATTTCCTTTTCCATTTCATACGTCTTACACGTAGCAACCGGTGTTTCAATTTCCACTTCTTTCAGTGGAATGTCACGAGTGATTTCATATGCCATTAATCCGGCAATTTCATCCAAATTCTGGCGGAAATCCTTCGTACCACAGTTCTTATTACGCATTTGTGTCAACTTGTGCGTAATAAGCGGATGTTTTAAAACTTTTAACATAGCCCATTTCTCCTTATTTGCGATACGGCAAATATTTTACCATATCCTAACCGATTGTGTAACCAACATTTTCATATATCTGTATAAAATGTTTACACTGTAAATATTATACCATGATTGCCCTCTGTTTTAAGCACTTTCAGGCACTTTTTCTTTGTTTTCTCCTGTTTAGTATTTTTGCTTTCTTATATATTATACATATTCTTTCAGATATCGTAACGTCATATCATTTTTTATGATGAAAGATGTTGTGATTTTATATATACGGTCTTTAAAATCATATCTTATAAACATCAAAAAAGAAAAGCAACTGATCTAATCAATTACTTTTCCACCTTATCCATAAACTATTCTAATGCGACAACTGATTGTAGTGGTTCATATTTACCACTCACATTATTCTTTACCCTGATATCATCAATATTTGTAAGATGATCAGGATTTTCAACTTCGCGCATGCCATATGCAAAACCACTAATTGCATATTCATTTTCTTTTTGAGATGATGTATGATCTAAAAACACAAGATATGTTTTATCCTTTTCTACAGGGATATCATGTTCATACTCACTAACAACAGATGTGTACCCTGCATCTTCTAACATATCGACCTGTTTTTGAAGCAATCCTTTCTTCCATTCGTTATAACTTAACTTCCCACCTAATCGTGTAAAAGCAATCTTATCATCAATTTTAAGATTGCCTTTATATACTGCCTTCACTACTGCTTTTCCATACGTATATATATCTACATAGATTGCTAACTTATCGTTATAATTAGATGTACCACCAATATCTGTTATTTCAACCAAAGCGATATCGTTATGATGTTTACTCAGCTCTAAATTATTACTTAAATCATACGCATAATCAAAATCAGAATCGATTGTGAGTACTTTATCATTTATTTCGCTTTTTTCATCAGTTGAACATCCAGATAATACCATCAACCCTAACAGGAATAGACAAATTATTTTTTTTAACATTTTCCTCACATCCTTTTATTCTTCTAAAAGACATAACATCTTGAATATCTTTATTGACTCATAATTAGATATATCCCTTATAGCTTTTTTTAGTCAGACATTAGTTGTGAATCTGTATCATTTCTTCAGTTTAGAATCTTGTTGAATGCTTTTTTATACATATGATAATCCCCAAGCTGCCACCATATATATGAATACAGAAAGAAAACCATAGAACAATAAGAAAATTATTGGAGTTTTATTGTCGTTCTTATATTTTAAATTTACTTTTGATTGTATTAAATTTGAAATCATATATGTGATTAGGCAAATGATTACTTTATTCATCAAAACTTCGTTATACATAAATGACGATAATACTATTTCAAAAAGGATCAATAAAATCAAGGAATTGGAAAAATCTATGATTTTCATTCTATTGAATGTGGCTTTTTGTTTCATATCAAACCAACTTTTATATGCAGATAATATACCACTTGATATTAAAAATAACGGTATAGATAATTGAAATATCACATCTTCACTCATAGCAATTAAATTTGAATTTTTGAAAAAGATTAATAATATACAATAAGAAAAAATATATTCAATATAAATACTTCGTGATTGAAATAGTAATAAAAAATAATTTTTTAATATATTCATATTACCATGTAATAGCAATGGTTTACTATCCTTCACATGATTTCTTAATACATAAGCACTTTCTATTTTACTTTTTGTATAAAACAAATAAATTCCAAATGATAATAGTACCATTACACAAATAATCACAAAGAATGGTATACTCATCACTGTACCTAAGCTCACATATTTTACAGGTAAATAGAACAAGAAAGCGAGTATTGCAACACTTATTCCCTCAAAAACTGCTATATATTTTGTTTTTATATATTTCAGAGAAAAATTTACTACACCCTGATAAATAAACAATAAGATAAACAGTATTGAATCAAAAGAAAATAAAAATAATACTATAAAAACAATCGAAGAAAAAAAGTTTGAAGAAGTATGCATAAGCAACTCCGCTAATATTACGAAAAACAAACTATCTAACATCATCAAACAAAGTCCCATATTTGCTAAAGAAATATCTTTATAAGATATATTAAAATGTCTATACTTTTCATAACTTCTATTATTAATTTGCGTAATCATGATATATAATGGTGCAGATAAAATAATAGTATAATAAAGCAGTTGATGAAAAACTGCGCTAAAGGATTTAACCAACTTTAAAATATCTGAATTTATTGAAATACTTTCTAAACCATTTGGCATAAATATTTCCGCAATAAAATATATTACAATTGGAGTTAAAATCACCAACGATATATAATATGGATTATCCGCTAAGTGCCTAATAATAAAATTACTAAGAGTTTTTATTCTAACACAAGCAATTTCTTTAGCCTTGCCCATATGCTTGCTCACTTTCCATTAATTTTGCATTTAGGAATTCCGTTTCTAAATTCAGAGAACTATCATTTATAATATCTTTTACAATCTGGTGATGATTAAATAATAATATTCTATCACACACATCCTCTAAGAATTGTGTATTATGACTAGATATTATAATTGTAGAAGAAAACGCATTATGTTCTTGTTTTAGTAATTTTTTTAATGAAATGATCATGCCAATATCTAATCCATTTGTTGGTTCATCAATTAATATAATATTTTTATGTAAAAACAATTCACCAATGATTTGAATTTTTTTCTTCATACCAAAAGAGTAATCTTTTATTAATTTTGATTGATATTCGCCAGATAAATCAAATAGATCTATATAACGCATGATTTCTTCTTTCTTATTATCATAATCTAATTTTTCAATATGACATATGAATTTAATATATTGCTCTGCCGTTAAATAATCAAGGAGATTAGGTGTATCCTGTATATAAGATACATTTTCTTTGATCATTTGATTATCAATTACTGGATTCGTTGACAATATTAAAATAGCTTCTTGTTTCCCATGAAAACCATATAAGGAATCCAAAAAAGTTGTTTTCCCAGAACCATTTTCCCCCAATAATCCTATAATTTCTCCCTTTGCGATATGGAATGAAACATGCTCTAAAACTGGCTTATCCCCATAAAAAAAACTAAAATCATTTACATCTATTACATTTTCCATTATGGTTTCCCCTTTCATTTTTTGTTATAGTTTGTAATAAGTTTTTTTGTAATAATCGTCATTACTATAACAACAATTAATAATATAAATCCAACGATAAATGGCAAATAATCATACATCATATTTTTTACGATGGTTATTTCATATCCTCCATTATTATATATGCTTCGAAATTCTTCAACTTTTATACCAAATAGTTTTACTGTTTGAACAGTTTCTTCTTGTATATTGACCATTGCTGCTGTCATATCGTAAGATCGCTTAATAATTAAAGCAATCGTACCTATAAAACCAACAAGAAAAACAATAATCGCCATAACAATAATTTTTAAAATTTTTATTAACATATTTTTATTCAATGTCACCAACTCCTTTTTGTACATAAATTCTAAATAATAACATATACACTCACCAATAAAACACCAGCAGTATCTCCCCTTGATGACAAGAATGCGTTACATTTAATGTCATATACATATCTCTTTTTTGCTTATACACTCATGATATCATATATTTTTCATATGGCAATATAAGTGGGATATAACGTAATAAAAGTTATAAATTAATTTGTTTTCATGTATGAACTTAATACATTCTTATTTATACAATAAAGGATAATATAAAAAATATGATGTATATTGTAAATTATCATCTATTATTCCATTATAAAAAAGATAGAATTTTCAAAAGTAATGAAAATCCATATCCTTTTTATTCCAAAATTTTCCCATAAATCACCTACTATAATTTCTACCACTCATCAAGTAACACCCTATTTCTGTATTACTTCACGCTTTATATACTTCCATATCTATTTCTTTAACAGTGATATTCCCATGCCCATCACTTGCTTTAATGAACACTTTATACTGACCTGGATATTTTATATCCAATGTTTGATTCATTATGCCTTCTTTCGCATCCTTTATCTTTTCCTCATCATTGACAGGAGCGTATGTTATAATATAGCCTGGATAAAACTTACTGAATTGCTCATAAGCTTTAATATCTACCTTTTGTTTACCTTTAATATCATAAACATTTAAATCTTTATTTATATCATATGATCCTTGTACCTTCATTCTATTTTCGCCACTATATTCAATTACAGGCGCTTTGGTATCATCTATCAATATCGTAAATATCTTTTTATAATCTTTATCTTTATATTTAATAGAAACTTTCATGTCTATGATTTTCCCAACATTATCTTCATCATATTCAAATTTTGTTTCACAATCTTTTTCATTAACACCTTCTCCTAAGCTATAGTACATATCTTTTGATTGTATATCTTCTCCCCATTCTATAACTTGTGTACCCTTTCCATCTATTCCGCCACCAATTGTAGAGAATCTAATAGGTTCTTCTATTTCTGAATCCTTATTTTGGCATCCGAATAATAATAAGCAGCTTGGTATAACAAATATTAGCATTGTTTTTAATTTTTTCATGATTTGTTTTCTCCTATTATTTTATAAACATCAAATATAGTTCGTAAGTATAGTTATGATAATTACAAGGTGATAACGATTTTCCATGCTCAAAATATCATAAGAGAATGTTTTTAACATAACTTTTTATCTAACATAATTGAATAGTTCAAATATTAATATACCAATAATGATACCTATAACAAGTATAATAATTGACTTTTTATTCATAATTTTTTCCTCCCTTTTTTACAATTTATTTGAATTATCATATCAAACTTCATGTTTTTTTGATAATCAATCCTAATCTAGCATAATAAGCCAAAATGGGTAACACTTTTATTTCATTTAAATTTTAATTATGATTGCAAAATTTGGTTTCTAGTATCATTGTACTACTATAATATTAAAAGGATAGGATTTTCAAAATCACAAAAGCTCACATCCTTTTATTCCTTATTCCGTTACAACAATAGAAGATAGAGGCTCATATTTATCTGTAAAATTATTTTTCACCATAATTTCAGAACTTTCTGTAAGTGTTTTACTTGTATCAATTTCTCTCATACCATAAGCAAAACCTGTAATTGCATATTCATTATCTTTTTGAGATGAAGTATGATCTAAAAACACAAGATACGTCTTACCTTTTTCAACATCAATATCATCTTCAGATTTACTTACAACAGTAGTGTAAACCTCATCATCTTTTAAGCGGTTTAATTGTCTTTCATTTAACCCTTTTTTCCATTTATTAAATTCAATTTCTCCTCCTAATCTTGTGAAGTCTATTTTATCTTCCTTTTTTAAGTTTCCTTTATACACTTCTTTTACAACAGCATTTCCATAAGTGAAAATATCAACATAAGTGTTTAACTTATCATTGTAACTTGAAGAACCTTCCACATCCGTTATTTCAATTAAAGCAATGTTATCATGGTGATCGCATAACTCTTTATTATTACTCAAATCATAAGCATAATCATAATCTGAAGTAATCTTTAATACTTTATTTTCTTTATTTGCTACTTTTTTATCACTCTCAATGTTATTAGAACATCCTGTGAGGATAAATAACCCAACTATAAACATACAGAATATTTTTTTTAGCATTTTAAATCACATCCTTTCTTTTAATACAAATAATTAATTATATTGTTATCACATTGCTGAACCACTTGAACTTTACTTGCCCATGTTTGTGCCATTATACTATATGGATTTTCATTATAGTGTTTTAATCCAAAAGCATATCCCATTTCATGAGTTATTGTTCCTTGAACTTCAGTGTAATATCTATTTCTATTAGAATCATCATTAATATAGATTTCTGTATATGACCAATTACTAGCCGGATTGATACCTAATGCAATCCCTATCCTTACGATCATGTACCCTCCTTTTCTACTTTCATTATAATCCTAAAAGAGAAAAAAACTATAATACCTGCAACGAACGGCTAATTTCTGCAACGAACGGCAGCTATTTAAAAAAGCAACAAAATACATTGTTTATATTCTTCATTTTCACTAACATCAAGATCTCCATTATACTTTTCTATGATACTTTTTAAATAATCATCTTGGAATTTATTTATATACTTTGGCTCTTTAACCAGGCAGATTGGAAAATGTTCATAAATTTCTAATTCATTATCAAAATATCTAATTTCTAAATAGTAATCAGATTTCTTATTTTTTCTCAATAGATTACAGCTACGATTTATTAATATCGTTAGAAAAGCAATTAAATCAGTCGTATTCATATTGATGATTTCAGGAACATTTATCGTTAAATGAAACGTAATATCAGAAAATTCATCTATTTTAGATTGTAGAATATTATTAATATAGACATTTAGACAAATTGGTGTACGGTAAGATGAATAATAATTTACCTGCCATTGCCTGATGTACGGTTTAATTTTTTCTATTTCATTTTGATCAATCATCATTTCAATTTCTAATAATTGATTTTTTGTATCATGAATTAATTTTTGAATTTCACGTTGTTGTATTTCAATCTGATCTATATTCTTTTCCGTCATGGCAATTAATTCCTTGAATATTGTCATATCATATTTCTTTTTTAATATAATGCGATAATATAAAACAAAACATAATATAACAAAAAATATAGTTTCATACAAAATCATTAAAAATAGAAATTTATCATTTTCCTCTGATAATTGAAGGATACGAGATGATATGAATGTACCAACACCTAAACAAATGATTATAATCATAAAACTTTTTCTTTCGACTAGCACTTCTGTTTTTTTTATTTGCATAACTTCAAACCACATTAGTAAAAACATGATAACTTTCAAAATCAATGTAAATATCAACCTGAATATGCCTGGCTCTAGCGACAGTCTTAAATCAATGTTCAATAAATCCGCCATTGTAATACAAAAAGATAAAGTAAAGAAAAATAATGTATCGATTATAAAAGCATTTACTATATTTTTGAAATCAATCTTTTTAGAATATGCAATCAAAAAAAACATAAGTAGAAAATTATCTTTTAATGACGCATACATTCTTGGTAATTCAACAAATTCACTTACATATTGAATTGATGAAAAAATGACCACAGCAATAATAAATTTTACTTTTTCTATTTTTTTGTTCGTTAGTAAGTGAAAAAATAATAAAACATAGCAATAATCTATAACGCTGAACAAATATTCACTCATGCGTATACCTCAATGAATGATATCTAGATTTAAAATCATTCCATTTTTTATCACTTACTTTGATTGTTTTGTCATCTTGAGTCATTAATTCATATCCTCTAGGAACTATTTTTTTATTTTCATAATATTTACAATCGTATTTCGATTTACTTTATAAAAATTATCAGACAATTTATGATTTATTTCCGATAACGATCTTGCGCTAAGATAGAGAAAAGATTTTCTGTTTTCTATTTTCATACATACGGTATGATCTGAATACACAAAATATAAGATTTTATATTCTTCGATTCTTATATCACCATCCAATGTTTTAAAATTATACAATTTATCTTTTTTTATTTCCTGTTCCACTTCATTTACCTTATCAACTAATAATGCATTGATTTTGTCTTTTGGTATAAAACCTAAAACATTAGAATGAAAAGCCTCACCCATCATCTCAGGATAAGATGATACATATACAACATATCTATGTTTCTGAGGATTGTTTTTTATATATCTAATTCCTTTTTCATCTTTTAGCTCAATATCCAATAACAACAGATCATAAACACCTTCGCTACTTTCATAATCTCTTATATTTTCAAAATCTGAAACATCATCATTCTTTCTACATTCTTTTAAAATATGTATTATTTTATTTCTATGTAGTTTATTATCATCAACAATCGCAATCCTCATAAGCATCCCACCTTTTTCTTTTATGATAGCATATATTTTTCACATAGCAAGAAAAGTGGGATATAATGTAAAAAAAGTTATTAATTAATTCCTATTCATATACGAACTTAATACAAGTAAATTATATTATATTTCATCGTAACTCTATTATATAAATAACAGCATATACAAAGGATAGCACTTAATCTTTTCATTTACATTTGTATTATTCGTAGACAATTTATAGCCTTTTGTTAGATGAAAGCGTTCCATAGAAGCTTGTAGGCTTTTAGACTTTGTATTACCTGCCGATTTCACTTCAATCGGCACAACTCGATCATTATCATAAATCACAAAATCAATTTCATATTGACTTCTATATTCATAGTAGTAAATATTTTTATGATGCGCTTGTAAGCATTGATATACTACATTTTCAAAGATGCCCCCTTTATATATTAATAAATCATCCTGCAATATCATTGCGCCAACATTTTGTTCAAACATCGCCAATAATAGACCTGTATCATGAAAGTAAACCTTGAATGCACTTAAATCAATATGGGCTTCCATAGGTTCTTCTAAAGTATCTAATCGATATAATCGATGAATCAGTCCACTATCAAACAGCCATTGTAAACTACTTTCATATATTCTTGCGTTTCCGCCTTTTTTCAAAAGTTTATATTGGAACTTTTTATTGTCTTTTGCTAGTTGTTTTGGAATAGAAGTAAAGCATTCATGAGCTTTTATCTTTTCGCTTCCTTCTCCATACTTCGCAATATCTGCATAATATGCATTCAATATCTGTTGCTGCAGTTGTTTTACTTTATCAAAATTCTTTGATGTTATATATTCCTTTACGACTGCTGGCATTCCACCAACAACAATATATTCCTTAAATAACTGCATCATTTTTTTGTGTAAAGGTTCCATTACCATTGTACCTTTTTCATAACATTCTTTTAGTTGTTTAAAAATTGCTTCAGGTATTTGATTGGCAATAAGGAATTCTTCAAAATCCATTGCATGCAAATCTACCATTTCTACATAGCCTACTGGAAATGATGTTGTATGCGCAATAGAAACACCTAATAAGCTTCCACTTGCAATGACATCAAAATCTTGATTCGCAAAAAAATTTCAATGATGTTAAAGCACTACTGGAAGATTGTATCTCATCAAGGAAAAGCAACGTATTTTGATCAAATATTGTTTCTGGATGTTGAAGTTGATACATGGCGATAATATCTTCTACTTTTCTTGTTTGTTCAAAAACTTCTTTCATGTACATATCTAGTTCAAAATTAATTTCAATTACATGTTCATAATTTGTTTTCGCAAACTTTAAAACACTGTATCTTTTTCCAACGAACCGTGCGCCCTTAATAAGCAATGGTAAATGATTATTCTTTTGTTTCCATGCGATAAGTTGATCATCAAATTTTCTATACATTGTATCATCTCCTTGTATCTTTTTATAGTAGCATATTATTCCCCAGTAAAAAAGTGTTTTTTTACACATTATTCCCCATGAATAAAATGCAGTTAAAAGAAAAATAAGCATAAAGACTACTCGTCTTCATGCTTATTCCATACTCTTACAAAGATGATCAATCGCACAATACCTAATACTAATAACGCAATTCCTATGATTGACATTGCTATCTGATCTGATGTAATTCCATAGTAAATAAAGAATATAGAAACCAGAATCAATGCAATCGCCATGCCCATAGCACGGAAAATCATCTTGCTATCCAATTAGCTCACCTTCGTTCCATTTGGAAGATCTTTTGCAATCGTCACAATATCCAGGTCATCATCATTGCTTGCACATAGAATCATACCCTGGCTTTCTACGCCACGTAAAGATACAGGTTTTAAGTTTGTCACAACAACTACTTTTTTACCTACCACTTCTTCTGGCTTAAAGCTTTTCGCAATACCACTGACAATCTGGCGTGTTTCATCACCAAGATCAATTTGTTCAACTAATAAACGATCTGCTTTTGGATGTTTTTCCGCAGATACAATGGTACCGACTTTTAATTCCACTTTTGTGAAATCTTCAATACCGATTTCTGCTTTTGTTTCGTCATCTGCTTTTTTCTCAGCTTTCTTAGCTGCCTTTGCTTCTTTTTTCTTATCTTCTTCTAACGTTTTCATAAATTCTTTTACATCAATACGTGCGAATAAGATTTCAGGTTTTGGATCAACTGTGTGTCCACATTCCAGATTGCCAAATTCTTCAAGACTAGCAGCATCACGTTCACTCGTGCTTAATTCATCCAGAATCTTTTCTGCTGTTTCAGGCATATAGCTGCTTAATAATACTGCCGCAAAACGAATGCTTTCCAACAGATTATAAAGTACCGTTGCCAAACGATCTTTCTTCGCTTCATCTTTTGCCAATGCCCAAGGTTCTGTTTCATCAATATATTTGTTACATCTCTTTAATAATGTAAAGATTTCTTCAATCGCATCCCCTACATGTAAGGTATCCATTTTAGCTTCTACACGTTTTGGAGTATCTAATGCCAAGTTGATTAATTCATCATCAATTGGCTCTTTTTCAAGTGGATTGCTGATGACACCATTGAAATATTTATTCTGCATAGAAATCGTACGATTCACAAGGTTTCCTAATACGTTTGCTAAATCAGAATTTACACGTTCTACCATTAAATCCCAAGTAATTGTTCCATCTTGTCCAAATGGCATTTCATGTAATACAAAGTAACGAACAGCATCTACACCAAAATAGTGTACCAATTCATCTGCGTAAATTGCATTACCTTTTGATTTAGACATCTTGCCATCACCAACTAACAGCCAAGGGTGTCCAAATACCTGTTTAGGTAGTGGTTCACCTAAAGCCATCAACATGATTGGCCAATAAATGGTATGGAAACGAAGGATATCTTTTCCAATGATATGTACATCTGCAGGCCAGAATTTTTTATAATTTTCTCCATGATTGCCATCTGCATCATATCCTAATGAAGTGATATAGTTACTTAAAGCATCTACCCATACATATACCACATGTTTTGGATCAAAGTCTACAGGAATTCCCCATTTAAAACTTGTACGGGATACACATAAATCCTGTAATCCTGGTTTTAAGAAGTTATTGATCATTTCATTCTTTCTTGATTCTGGCTGAATGAATTCTGGGTGTTCTTCAATATGCTTGATCAATCTAGGTGCATATTTCTGTAAGTTGAAGAAGTATGCTTCTTCTGTTGCTTTTTGTACTGGTCGTCCACAATCAGGACATTTACCATCAATCAGCTGACTTTCTGTCCAGAAGGATTCACATGGTGTACAATACATACCTTCATATTTACCCTTATAAATATCTCCCTGTTCATACAGCTTCTTAAAGATTTTCTGTACCTGTTTTTCATGGTTTTCATCTGTCGTACGAACAAAGTAATCATAGCTTGTATTCATCATATCAAAATTCTTACGAACAATGCCTGCGACATTATCCACAAATTCCTTTGGTGTAACACCAGCTTCTTTTGCTTTTTCTTCAATTTTCTGACCATGTTCATCTGTTCCAGTCTGGAAGAATACATCATATCCCTGCTGACGTTTATAACGGGCGATTGCATCTGTCAAAACGATTTCATACGTATTTCCGATATGTGGTCTACCTGATGTATACGTGATTGCGGTTGTGATATAATACTTGCCTTTTTTGTTGTTACATTTTTCACACATAGTTATAGCCTCCTATTCATATAAAAAAACTTTCGCCAAAGGACGAAAGCTCGTGGTACCACCTTTATTTGTGCATTGCTGCACCTCAAATCGTTAACGCCGACAACGTCTTTTCCTAACTATTCGGAAAAGCGGTTCCAGGTCCATGTTCATCTATTCATCCATACAGATTTCCACCAGCCATCTGCTCTCTATAATTTCAAAATAGACTACTTTTCCTGTCTTTACCTTTTGGTATCATTATATAGAATTATGGCCTTATTTACAAGGGCTAAACCGAAATTTTCATTCATCGGCAAATCTTTTTTTGCATTTCCTTCTTGATCCACTGCATAATGATCATCACGATATAATCCTGTTGCTTTTCAGATAAGCGCCCATGCTTTGAAATCGTATGCCATTTTGATAAACATCCTCTACAACAAGTCGCTGTCGCATGTTGTGCCACAAACACAGGATGTCCTCGCATTGGTGTTTGTTTCCCATCATTTTCAATTACTGCAGGAGCTAAACGTTTTCTAACAAAATCACGTGCATGTTCTTCCATTGTATCCATGCCTTTTTCTTGGATATATATTTTATCTTTTTCACTTAAATGAAATTGGGAACGAAACGTTGACTGGCTCAGTTTGAAAAACAACTGATTCATCCATTCTTGTTTATCCATGTAATCACCTTCGTAAAACAGTATATCATTGTTTTCAATGAATGCTATTATTTTTGGATACAAGTTGATCAAAAGATGCACGAATGATTTCTCTTGTATCTTTTAATTCCGCAAGCCTTTGATATCCTCCCTCATTAGCCTTTAAGTCCATATCCGTATATCCTAATTCTTTCATAATTTCATAATATTTATCTTTATTGAAGTCAACCATATCATATGGCATTATATCTTTTGCTTTCATTTCTGAATTATATACTTCCATATATGCATCTTGCTCATAATTATATTTTCCATATAAAGATGATATATATTGATATCGCTGATCTGCATTTTCTTTCAAAAACAATATATATGTTTGATTTTCTCTCATTGGCAAACAAACACCAAAAATATTAATAATATCTTTCTCCTGATATCCAAATGGCTCATAAACTTGAATTGTCTTTTCATTTAATGGTGTGCCTTTATAAATATCTAAAATATTTACATCACTGCAAATAGTATTATAATCTTGTTTTCTATTCTTCAATGATACTTTCACAATTAAATCACTTTTTTTATATAATTTTTCAAATGTATTAGATTCTGAATCATACGTTATATTTTCAACGAGTGTTTTATCAGTTTTTCCTTCATATCCAGCATTATCCAAATTGAATCTCACAGTTCCTTCTGATACATCAATTTTTTCTATTACAGGGATTTCCTTTCCTTTATAGTATCCATAACCAATACTGCCCAAGACTACAATGATAAATAAAATCAATAATTTTCTAATCTGTTTCATATGCATGCACTGTTCCATTATTAAATTTAAACGTTTCATCACAGAGTTCTTCAATATCTATTTTATTATGTGATGTTATGATAATTAATTTTCCTTTTTCTCTTTCTTCTTTTAAGATATCATAAATCATCTTTACACCATCTTCATCAAGGCCACTTGTAATTTCATCTAGTATAAGGATATCATTATCTTCCATGATTGCCTGTGCAATCCCTAAACGTTGTCGCATTCCTAATGAATACTTTCCTACTTTTTTATTTTCTTGTGTCAACAATCCAACTTTTTTAATTGCTTCCATTATCTTGTCTGTATGAATTTCATTTCTTATTTTCGCTAACATTTCAAGATTTTCTAATCCACTTAATTCATTGAAAAAATCTGGTTTCTCTAACACGATACCAATTTTTGGCATTGATTTTATCGCAGAATATGGTTGTTCATCTAAAGAAATCATTCCTTCACTTGGTTTTACTAAATTACTGATGATTCTTAACAGCATCGTTTTTCCACAACCGTTATATCCAACAAAACCATAGATATGACCTGATATGAGTTCTACATTTACATTTTGAAATATCATCTGTCCTTTTATCGTTTTCCCAACATTCTCTAACTTGATTTTCATATTACTTCCTCCTCTAATAATAGTCCCAATGATTTAGTGTATAACAGTTTGCACATATTAATATAAATGTACAACATCCTAATGAAATCAGGGTTAACATATCATGTGTTCTCATTAAAATGATTGAACTTCCTATATTAGTTATAATAGAAAATCCTATCACAATCATTAAAAATATTAATACATAACTAAAGAATTTTATATCTTTTATCATCTGATATCCAAGGAAAGCTATTAATGCAAGATTTACCATCCTTAATATGCTCTCCATCATAAAATGTAAAAATGATAGATTAGCGTTCTGAAAATAAACATCTATGGCATATTTTATACACAATAATACCATAAGATACAAGATTCCTTTTCCTAAAACTTTTAGAAACCATATACTTCGATTGGTGATTCTAATTGCATAAAACAATAGATGACTTCGATAATTAACCAACATATAATATAGAGGAATTCCTGCTAGTAACACGATTCCCAGAATCCATATACATAAGGGGAATATGATTTCATTTATCGATAAAAAGAAAACATCTGGAAAACCTATATTTTCTACTCCTCCTAAACCTCTAAATAAAACACTTTGCAAGTAGAATATTATGATGCCAATTACAACAAACAAAAGCTTAGACTGTATTGCCTTCATTTTTGAACTGTAATGGATAATAAATGGCAACAAAATATTCATCAAAATACCTGCCACACATATATACCACATATATGGCTGATCACCAATGCAATGTTCTACAGAATAATAATTGCCTATGAAACGCAATAATGTTGAAAATACTAAACAAATGGCGATAATGATAAAGTAAATTACATATTTATTCCTAAACTTGGAATATAGAAAACAATTTAACTGTGCTAATATCATAAAGATCGTCACAGAATGAACAAACAATAGTAGCGTCACAATAAAGAAAGTTGATGTTGCCTCGAAGCAACAAAGAATAATATCGAAATAGAATAAAAATACTACAAAAGCACTCATCATCATGCACTCTTTTAAATAATTTTTCTTCCATGCATTTTCATTTATATACCGCGTTCTGATAAAAATATTTTGATAATATAGATTTACTCTATACAACATCATACATATAAAAACCGGTAGAAAGATGAACTGAATATTCTGGAAGAACCATATACCTAAATCAACACCATGAATGCCTGATATTAATCGTACAGCACCTACCAAAGCTAACAAGCCAAAAAATATATAATCAAAATTTTTTGTTGGAAGTATATATCTATGCTCACTCATAAGCAGTTCTCCTACAAAATACATAATATAAAACGATATTTAATATAAGGAAGATCCCTAACCAAACAATATAAACAATAGGTTCTATAACGATTCTTGTATCTGGTTGAATTATATTTTGTATATTATAGTATCCAAATGGCACTGGTAAATTTCCAATAATCAGCATTTCTACTATCGAAAAGAGAAACATGCCAATATAGGCTAACACTTTCTGTTTCACAACTAAACTGATAGAGAAAGCTGTTACTGCGCAAAATCCTCCAAAAATGCTGATAAGAAATATGAAAATGAAGATAAACATATATGGATTTTCTAAATAGATTTGATAGAAAGTATAATTACTTAGAAAAGCTTCTATGTTAGTTTCATTTGCTGTTGCCTGTACTATATTTAAAACATTATCATTAAAATCCAGTGCCAATATGACACTACAATAACTGACCACAAGAGGAATAAAAATCACGATAAATCCTGAAATAAAACTTATGAGGTATTTCGAGAAAAAATACTGTTTCTTTGTGGTTCTTGTGAAAATCACATCTGTCATATTCTGCTCATGTAACCATGTATCCGCAAACGGAAACACGACCAATAATGGTATTAAAAGAAAGAAAAAACTCATAAAAGCATGTTTTGTGTAATTTAACATCATAAAGAAATAGTTCTGATAAGATCTACCTGCGTAATATGCACTAGATATACCATTTAATGACATGTAAGAAAGTAATAACGTTATACCAATCAATACAATCAAAAAAGCCTTCTTATGAAACAACAAATACAAATCTTTTTTTATACATCCAAGCATAGAATCCCTCTTTTCCCTTACTTATTTTTTATACTCCCTAGGTTACCTTTATTATAAATAAAAAAATGAAAGTCCAGCGCAAGAAAAACGAAAGATTTTCTAAAGAAAAAGACTGTTTCCAGTCTTTCTAAATATTAATTTCTAATGATCGCCTCTGGTATTAATTTATCTAAGTAAAGCTTACTGAATATCCACGATACAATAACACAGGTAAAGCAGCCAATGA
Source organism: Absiella sp. AM29-15 (assembly GCF_003434225.1). Classification (NCBI taxonomy): domain Bacteria; kingdom Bacillati; phylum Bacillota; class Erysipelotrichia; order Erysipelotrichales; family Erysipelotrichaceae; genus Amedibacterium; species Absiella sp. AM29-15. The sequence goes on along the minus strand of NZ_QVFL01000017.1, from coordinate 51,809 downwards.
TCAAGATCATGATATAATCCCCAAATGTAAGGAACACAACATTTGTTAATACATAAACGACACCTGTAATAATAAAGGTAATTACGATAGCACTACATATAGATAAGATAAATTTAAATACTGTTTCCAGAAGTAATAACCTTTGTAGATGCTTTCTTCTCATTCCGTTAATAACAAGTAACGCAAATTCTTTATTGCGCTTATACAGATAATTCATTTGGAAAGCTGAAAACATTAGAATAAAAATTCCAAATAACATTCCCATACATATCACTTTTACTAACTGAATACTGTGTATAATAGACATGATCGTTAAGATATCACAAAAGTCTTTATTCACTCCAATTGGTTCTTCTGCGAATTGATCTTCTACTTTCTTGACATCAGGATAATTTTCAAACAAAAGTATTTTCCCTACAAACACCTCTGATGATGCGTGTTTTTTATACATAGCCTCCATCTGAGAATATGGCATATATACAAATAATTTACTTCCTGTATAAGGAGAATTCACATTACTTTTCAGTATCCCTTTAATAGAGGATACCTCTTTTTCTTGATGTAAATTTTGTCCTTTATCTAAATGCTCATATATTTGTACATTTAAGGAAATCTTATCATTCTCAATATCTTTTTGAATCAAATCATACGCTTCTTTACTGAAAATCAACCCTTCTTTTCCCAATGTTTTTTCCATTTGTCCATCAAGTTCATTTTCTTCAAAATAAGGTAATATGGTGATTGGCTGCCCATCTATGATCGTATTCGCTGATATCATAGGATACGCTTCGAATGGAACATCTATTTCATCCAGCATGGCTTGTTTCTCAGGTTGAAACATCGTAATGATATTATCTAAATGATCACTTCCATATTCATTTGTAAATAAGATTCTTGGTTGATATAATTTAGAAAATTCCGCAAGGCTGGCATTTGCGTAAACCCGAAATAATCCAAGCGCCACAAGGCATAATAGAAATCCTGCCACCATGACAGATAATATCAACGTGTTTAACTTTTTATATTTGCGCATGAAATAGATAAGATAATTTTTATAAAATTCCATTTTCAAAGGACTTTCCTTTGTTTTCCACATGACATCCATTTGCTTATCTACATCTTTTTCGCATATCAATTCTTTATCATGAATCACATATACTTTATCCGCATAATCTGATGCATATTTGCTATGACTCGCAAGAATAATACATTTGTTTTGCTTATGTGCTAATTCTTTTAATATATCAAAAATGTGTAATTCATTTTCCTTATCTAATGAACTAGTGATTTCATCTAGTATCAAAACATCTGGCTGTTTACATAATGCACAAGCAATCGCTAATCGTTGTCTTTCACCACCAGAAAGTGTTTCTATCGTCTGATGTATATCCGCATGTACATGAACATGATCCAATAATGCCTGATATTCCTTTTCACTATATTCATATCCTGCTAAAGAAGCATACAGCTGCATGTTTCCAATGACATCATATTGTTCAAATAAAGAACTTTCTTGTAACACATAGCCATAATTAATTCTTCTTAACTTTTCCTTTTCTTTTTCATTTTTTATGAGTTGTCCATTCACATCGTACTTAAAATGAATATCTTTAGAAATACAACCAATGCGGTACAATAACGATGTCTTGCCTGCACCGCTTTCCCCTTTGATGAGAATCAACTTTCCATCTTCAAAACTGATATCACAGGGATGAATGATTTCTTTATCATATTTCACAGATATATTATTTAGTTTTATCATACATCATCCTCTTTTCTATAATGTAAGGTACAAGATATTCAATTAACAAAACGATACCAAGTGCCACTATAAATGGTTTTATATGGAATCCTAAGCCAATCATTCTCATACCTAAATCAATGCCAATACAACATACCATCACAATCACAGTTTCCACAAAAACTGATTTAGCTCGATCGAAGTATTTTCTACGTTTGATTTGTAAAACCTCATTTTCATCAAATCCTAAATGGGTAAAAAACTGATTCATTTGTTTTTCTTCATCTCGATCATAGTACTTCATGAATGCTAATACGATCACAATCAAAATAGTAGAAATGATACTCGCCCATTGAATCAAAGTTTGTAATTCTTTCGTTCCTTCTGAAATCACATGATAATCTGAATTACCATAATAGATACTGTATCCCATTTTACTTATTTTCTGTATCACACCAGATACATTTGATGTATCGTCTACTAAAACCGTATAAGCTGATGGCTCCCATGGTTGATAATCAATTGTATAAAACCTATCATATCCACCATTTTCCTTAATATCATCAGTCAACTCTGAGAAAAAATCTATTTTGATATAATCTCTATATTCATTCTCAACTGCAGCCATATATAATAGTTCAGGCTTTTTCTTTCTATATTTTTCTACATAAGATTGCATAGTGCTTTGTTTCATATATATTATATTTTCATAAGGACATGCAAGTCCCATCTTACTTTCTTTTAAAATTCCAGCGATTTTCATAGTTACAGGTACCTTTGTACAAGCTGATATTGTTAAATAATACTTATTATCTTGAATTAATCCTCCTTTTCTATAATATTGAGGAATCAAGAGCCTTAAATCAATGGTTACATCTTTTAAGCTTTGATAATCTTTTGAAAATATTTTTGCGAGAGAAGGTGATATATAAATGCCTTCTTGATGAAAATCTTCTTGGATATCAACAGAATAATCTACATCATCTAAATAACTAGAATATCGTAATGATCCTATATCAGATCTAGCAAATTTTTGACTTTTTCCATCTCCATAATTTATATTTAAGAAATATTCTCTATCTGATAATTCTATAATATCTATCCCATATTGAAAATTTTGGTATTGTTCTGGCAAATAAACATTAAATTCCTCAAATATATCTACATCATTTCTATATTTAATTTCTTTTATATGATTGATTTTTTCAATCTTTTCAACCTCATTTGGTGTAATTACTTGACCAATCCCGTCATAAGAATAGCCGAAATTTTCTACACCTTTATTAGGTTTATATATAATCAATTCATTTGTGAAATCTTTTGATAATGTGTAATTCATATTTTCTTTTAGAAATCCATTAAACTGACTAGATAATGCACAAAACGATATACATATGACCGCAAAAGCTGTTAGTAATTTTTTATATCGTTTATGATGTTCATATGTTTTCTTTATATATTTTTGAACCTGTTTTATATCTTTCTTTACTACTTCTTTTTCATATTCAAATACTTCCTCTTTTACATCTTTTTCTAAAACTATCTCTTTATTATTTATATGATATAATACATCAGCTTTCTGAATTAACTTCTCATCATGCGTTGTCACAAGCAATGTTTTATCTTCTTTCAATAATTGATCTAATAGCTGTATGACACGATCTGTGTGGTGTTCATCTAAGGAAGCTGTTGGCTCATCCAAGATAACAAGTTCACTATCTTTCATAACTGACAATAATATACTGACTCGTTTTCTTTCTCCACCAGATAATTGCATAGGATATTTATCTAAAAGATTATTTACATCAAGAAGTGTTTTATATTCTTCTATATCTCCTTGAAAACTAAACAAATCCTTATACATTTGTATATGATCTATAATGGTTAAATCTTCTAGTAATTCTGTATCTTGGGATGCATAACTAATACGTTGATATAGTTCATCTTTTGCTTTAGATATATCATTTAAATCTATGCTTTTCCCATTCCATATGCACTCTTCTAAGAACTTATTTTCTAATATCAATGCATGTAGGATTGAAGTTTTTCCGCTGCCACTTTTTCCATATAAAACATTCAGTTTTCCTTTTTTCACATTCAAAGATGACGCATTCAAAATTATTTTCTCATTAAAACATATTTCTTTGATTTTAATCTTTATCATCTTTTCACTTCCCTTATAAATAACATTCTATAGATGAATGTTATAAAAACAAGATGTAAGGTGGTATCGGTTATTTATAGGATGTCATCGGTCTATGATCTCTTTAGTTTTATCATGAATCATTCTTTTTTCTATAACATAAGGAACAAGGTATTCAATTAACAAAACGATACCAAGTGCCACTATAAATGGTTTTATATGGAATCCCAAACCAATCATTCTCATACCTAAATCAATGCCAATACAGCACACCATCACAATCGCAGTTTCTACAAAAACTGATTTAGCTCGATCGAAGTATTTTCTACGTTTGATTTGTAAAACCTCATTTTCATCAAATCCTAAATGGGTAAAAAACTGATTCATTTGTTTTTCTTTATCACGTTCATGATATTTCATCAATGCTAATACGATTACAATTAATGCTGTACAGACTATGCTTGCCCATTGTATAAGGGTTTGTAGCTTTTTAGTTCCTTCTGAAATCACATGATAATCTGAATTACCATAATAGATACTGTATCCCATTTTACTTATTTTCTGTATCACATCAGATACATTAGACGCATCATCTACTAAAACCGTATAAGCTGATGGCTCCCATGGTTGATAATCATCTTTATAAAACCTGCTATAGCCTCCATTCTCTTTGATATCACTTGTAAGCTCTGAATAAAAATCGCGTCTTAACTCCATTCCATGTTCATCTTCTTCAATCGCCTCATAGATTATTTTAGGTGCTTTCTCCCTATATTTTTCCACATAAGATTGCATAGTGCTTTGTTTCATATATATCACGTTAGAAAAACAACATGCCAATCCCATTTTACTCTCTGTTAAAATTCCCGCGATTTTCAATGTTACTGGAACTTGAGTACATACAGGAGTCGTCAAATAATAATCGTTATTCACAATAACATTATTATCAACAGTGTATTGTGGTATTAATAGATTGAATTCTAATTCTACATTTTTTAAGCTTATGTCATTTTTTTTGATTAAAGCTGCTAATTCAGGTGAAATATAAATACCATCTTGATGATAATCAATCGAAATATCTTCCTTATAATCAACATTATCCAGATAGCTAGAAAAAATAAGTGTACCAACTTCTGACCTTTTAAGACTTACACTTTTTCCTTTATCATAATTTATTTTAATGCAATATTTTTTATCCAATTGATCTGTCAAATCCTTTGTATAATCCATGTTTTCATATCGTTCTGGTGATGCTACATTTGTATCCATAAATATGTCTATATCATTACGATAACTAACTTGTTTTACATGATTCAGTTCTTTTATTTTTTTTGTTTCAACTTCCGATATTCCTTTTCCATCACCTCTAAACATATAATTTAAAGATTCAGTCCCTTTATCAGGTTTATATATAATTAATTCATTTGTGAAATCTTTTGATAATGTATAATTCATATTTTCTTTTAGAAATCCATTAAACTGACTAGATAATGCACAAAATGATATACATATGACCGCAAAAGCTGTTAGTAATTTTTTATATCGTTTATGATGCTCATACGTTTTCTTTATATATTTTTGAACCTGTTTTATATCTTTCTTTACTACTTCCTTTTCAAATACATCTTCTTCCTCTATTGTATCTTTTTCTAACACTATTTTCCTATCTTTGATATGATACAATACATCAGCTTTCTGAATTAGTTTTTCATCATGCGTTGTCACAAGCAATGTTTTATCTTCTTTCAATAATTGATCTATTAATTGTATGATACGATCTGTGTGGTGTTCATCTAAGGAAGCTGTTGGCTCATCCAAGATAATAAGTTCACTAGCTTTCATAACTGCCAATAATATACTGACTCGTTTTCTTTCTCCACCAGATAATTGCATAGGATATTTATCTAAAAGATTATTTACATCAAGAAGTGTTTTATATTCTTCTATATCTCCTTGAAAACTAAACAAATCCTTATACATTTGTATATGATCTATAATGGTTAAATCTTCTAGTAATTCTGTATCTTGGGATGCATAACTAATGTGCTGATATAGTTCATCCTTTGCTTTAGATATATCATTTAAAGCTATGCTTTTCCCATTCCATATGCATTCTTCTAAGAACTCATTTTCTAATATCAATGCATGTAGGATTGTAGTTTTTCCACTACCACTTTTCCCATATAAAATATTCAATTTATTATTTTTTACTATTATTTCAAATGGATTCAAAATCACAATATTATTGAACTTTATTTTTTTCACTTTTATTTTCATATTAAATTCACCTTATCACTTATATATCTAAAAGGCTGTCTATTTAAAACAGCCTTTTTCAAGTACTAATCTGTTTGTCTCACAACTTTCCCAGTATACTCATAATATGCACTTATAACATTTGAAGCATTTGTGCCACTAGGATACCATAATCTGCCTGTAACGTCAACCGTTAAAAGATGCCCATTAGAAGAATTAACACGATTGTATAAAGATGCGGTTCCATATGCTCCATTGCTAACATGAGAAACACAGTTTCTCACTTTTGAGGTCCACCGATTATTAGTACCTGTGTTAAATGATGCTGAATGATTAACTGTTAGAGCACCCAATCCAGTTTTTATATAAGTACTACCATTTCCTGTTATGATTGCTGCTTTAGCAACTCCAATACACATCAAGAAAGCTAAACAACTTCCTGTAATTGTAGAAATCACTTTTTTCGTTTTCATTGAATTTCCTCCTTTTTCAATTTTGCTTTTAAAATTTTTGGTTCTTTCAATTGATAAATTCCACGTTGGGATACTTTCATCGCAGATTTCATTGCTTTTTTATAAGACTTTTTCGCAATTTTCTCCATCAGTTCTTTCTTCATAATTTCTCACCAACTTTCCAGTTATCAATAATATTGTATTCGTTAGAATACAATACCAAATCATAAGAGACATATTTTTATTTATAAATGAAATCAAATAAAAACATATCAATGTAATTACAATAAGTCCTTTTGCTTCTTTACTAAATCCATTTTTCATTGTTTCGCTTAATATCTTATTTGCATGATCAACTGGTGCTAGCTTCCAAATGATTGCTGTACATACAATACTACAAATTATTTGAATATACTGTGGTACCATGATAATCAGTAATAATTCAAATAATATGTAAATCGTTATGTATGTTAAGTTACAAGTTAAAAAGCTTTTACAATGAAACCCTCCAAAGGTTTCTCTCATTTTAGAAAAAAGTAAAATGTAACCTATTGTATAAAGGGTATGTCTAGTAAATAGGGAAATCACGATAATGCTACTAAAACTAATACATTCAGAAATATATAAAGCAATCCCGTGACGATATATTTCTACATCATCTTCAATGATGTTTTTACTGTATAAGTATTTAGCAATCATATCCGCAAGTTTCAATATCACTAGCATTCCCCTTCCTACAACTACATTTTAAACGAATTTAATTAAATTGCAATATGCCTGGTTATGACCGTTACTTCTATGGTTGTAAACGTTATCAAACTATCTTCCAAAAGTTATCATACATTCGAAAAAATTATCATCGCACTTGTGATTTAATTTTCCATGATATTTTTTTATTATATTTTTCACACTTGCTATCCCATAACCATGATCTTTTTTATTTTCTTTAGTTGTACGTAAATTTTCGTTTTCCTTTAATACATTAGAGGTAACAGAATTTTTTATACTCAAAAATAAAAATTCATTTTTTAGTGTTGCTTCGATTTTTATGATAGGATTGTTTCTATCGCAATTTTCAATGGCATTCTCTATCAAATTAGACAGCACGATATATAAATCTACGTCATCTATGTTTATTTCTTTAGGTATTTGAATATTGGTTTCTAATTTGATATTTTGATCTTTTGATTTCACTTCCATTTGTTTTAAAACCATATCGAAAATCAAATTTTTTGAAAATTCTTTTCCAATTTCATTAAAAAGTCTAGTACTTTGTTTAGAAATATAAGTTTCTAAATCATCATAATTTTTTTTCACAATCAATTCATTCATATAACCATAAATATGCTTCATATCATGTTTTAAAGTTTTTAAATCTTCATATAATATCTTATTTTCCTGATAGGTTTCTTTATCATGTTTCATTAATTCCATTTTTAATTTATTCTCTAATTTTTTCAAACTTTCTTTTTGTACTGTTCTAAATAATAAAATAATCGTGATTATAATTATTGCAAGTAAAACAGATAATAAAAGCAAACTAGTATTATCTAGTACTCCAGTTAACAACATTGAAAAAAAGATATTCGACATCGAACTAGCTGCTAAGGAAATAATGATAATTGGCCACCATGAATTATCTATGTTATTAAAATAATCTAACTTCATATTTTTCTTAAATAAATAAAATATTAGTGATAAAGAAAAAAATACAGCTTTTGATGATAATACAATTAGATAATAATCTTGGCCATTTATCAAAAAGTCTATTGGTTGATTCCTTAAAATTGAAAAAATAGATAACATAATTATATTACAAATATCTAAAAAAAACATTGGAAAAGAAGATATCGTTAACTTATAGACCATTGAATCTTCACTATAATATAAAGCAAATAAATAAATTGTTAGATCTGTCAAAAATCCTAATTGGCTTCCATAATTATTTATATAATTACATATAGTAGTTAGCCCTGTTAATAAAAACGCTAATATCAAAACACTAAATATAGAACGATTAGCCTTCTTTGTCATCAAAATATAACAGAGAAATGCTAATAGAGAGTTTTCTAAAATATTTATTATAATATCAAATGTACTCATACTATCTTTCCCTATTCAAAAAATTTATATAAGCATCATATGTGGCTTTTTCTTTTCTTTTACTAATGTCAAATATTGCACCATCATTCATTATGATTTCACTCATTTCGTTAAATCGCTTTACATAATAGAAATTGACAATACTTGATTTATTAATTTGACAAAATCCAAATATATCCTGTTCCAAGACTTTTTTTAATGACATATTTCTTATTTTTACAATCGCTCTAGTTTTTAAATATACATTCAAATAATTACCAATTCGTTCGATATACAAAATCTGATTTGCTGAAATCTGTGCACTTCCTTTTTCGTCTTCATAAATAAATTTTTGTTTTTTTCTTAAATATTCTTTCAATAAATTTTCTATACACTGTGTCAATTCAAAATCTAGAAACTCTTTTCTTACGAAACAAAATGGGTTTACATTAAAACTTTCATGTTCATATTCTTGATGCCATGAAACAAAAACAATTGGTTCATCATACCCATGTTCACGAAGTTTTTTTGCAATCATTAATCCATTTTCATCTGGAATGTCGATGTCTAAAATAACTGCATCAGCCGCTTCCTCTGATTTATAAAACTCTGCAGCTGATGAAAAATATAGTGGTGTAATCTCATGAAACTTCTCTACAATATTCTTTATAAGCTCCATATCCTCTTTTGTATCCTCGATAAACATAATTTTCATAATGTATAAAGCTCCCCTTTCAACATTACTATCTTATATTTATTCTACTATTTTAAAATAAGGAAAGCAACTTTTATCTTTTGTAAGGTATATTATTTTTTTATTGATTATCCTAATTTCTTAACACACTTTCTGGTGATAGATGTTTTAGATAAGCGCTGCTGTAGAACTTCGTTAAGATCACGCTCATAATGAATGTTATACATAAAAATCCTATATATAAAACAAAGCCTGGAAATGGTAAACTTATACCGATGAGGTTACTGATGCATACAATTAATAAAACACCAATGGATGCTATTATACAAGCAATCAGATATTTGAATAAGCTTTCAAGAGATAATAACTTATCTAATCCTTTATGGTTCATTCCATTGATTATCAATAATGCCATTTCATTATTTCTTTTATATAGATAATTTGTCTGGAATGCGCCAAACATTACCACGAATATAAATAAGATACTTGCTATGGAGAACAGCTTTACGATTGTGATATTTCGCATGATTTCCGATATTGTTTCTGTATCGCAAAAATCTGTATTATAGTATACTTCTTTATTTTTTAAATCTTTTTTGATAGATACTAAATCTTTATAATCCTTTGTTAACAAGGTCATTCCAGCATATGTTTTAGAAGCAGCATGTTCTTGATAGAGTTTTTCTATCATGGATTGTTCCATATAAATATAGTTTCTTCCCTGAATATATGGTGCTTTCACATTATCTTTTAGTACTCCTTTGATTGGAATATCTACAGTTATAGTATGAGGTATTGGTTCATTATCTTTATATTCATATAACATGATTTCTCCTGTTAATGTTTTCTCATTCCCTGCTTCTTTTAAGGCATCATATGCTTCTTGGCTAACGTAAACACCCGTATCATTATATGTGGTTTTTACTTTATCATCAAAATGGTTCTGTGGAAAGTAAGGTAATATATCAATCCATTCATTTCCACATATCATCCCTGCTTTGATATAAGGGAATGCTTCATAATCTTCATCAAGTGATGATACATCTGATATCGTTTTATCACTTAATTGCTTCATCACACGATCTGTGTATAAAGAAGCTCTGTTTTCCACAACCAATAACTGGTTTTCATAAAGCTGTTCAAAGTTATGTTTACTATTATTCTCATAATAATTAAACATGACAAATGTTTGTAAGAACATAAAAAATGTCAGACACATCACAATAAGAATAGAAACATTCAACAATTTATACTTCTGAAAGAAGTAGTAGATATAATCTTTATAAAAAGCAAACGTCAATTTCTTTTCTTCTGTTTTGATTACCTGTGTATCAACATTAGCTACATCCTTTTTACATATGATTTCTTGATTTTTAATCTCGTATATTTTATCTACATAGGTAGATGCATATTGGCTATGGCTCGCAAGAATGATACATTTATGTTCATGATGTGCTAATTCTTTAAGTATTTCAAAAATATGAATCTCATTTTCTTTATCTAATGCACTGGTGATTTCATCAAGAATCAAAACATCTGGTCGTTTACATAAAGCACATGCGATTGCAACACGTTGTCGTTCTCCTCCTGATAAAGTTTGAATGGATTGATGTAAATCAATGGATAGATGTACTTTTGATAAGAATGCTTTATAATCTTCTTCTTGATAATCATATCCAGCAATAGATGCATAAAGTTTCATATTTCCCATGACATCATAATGTTCAAATAAAGCACTATCTTGTAATACATATCCAAAATTCAGTTTCCGTAAAGTTTCTTTTTCACTGTTTGTTGTGATTTGTTTACCATTGATATAATAGGCGAAGTTTTCATCTTTTGAAATTAGACCGATTCGATATAACAATGATGTTTTACCAGTACCGCTTGGTCCTTGAATAAGGGTTACACTTTTATCAGGAGAGCTTAGATCACAAGACTTTATCAATGGTTTTTGATAAGTGATGGATATATTTTTCAATTCAATCATGATGCGCTCCCCTTTCTATCAATATTGGTATAATGAATTCCACAATACTTGCGATGAATATAATTATGAAAATCATCTGTATATGAAAACTGGTTGGCAAATAATTCATAAAGCGGTTGACAAAGAAAATTGCAGCTGTGAAAGTGCTACAGGTAACTGCCAGTTTTATTGTACTTTTTTGATAATATCTTCGTTTTATTCGTATAACTTCTTTATCTGTGTATCCCAGATTTTTTAAATAGGAGTTCACATGGATCATTTGATTACGTTCATTTAATTTCATTAAAGTTATCATCAAAATAATCATTAAGCCTGCGATCAAAGAAGTCCATTGTAACATCTTCTGTAAACTTTTTGTACCTTCAGAAATTGCATAATAATTTGCATAGGAATTACTGGCACTTAACCCCATTTCATTTAATTGCTTTAAAACTTCTGACATATGTATAGGACTATCCACTTCCACAGTATATGCTGTTGGTTTCCATGGCTGATAGTTGATTTTATAAATTTCTGAATACTCTTTTTCAGCATTTTCTGGCAAGGTATCATAAAATAAATCAATTTTATCTTTACTTGGATCATCCGTATTAAGAAAAGCTTCATATACAATTTTTGAATTGATTTCTTTATACTCGTTGATCAGGTTTTCCATAGTACTGCGTTTTATGTAAATCATATTTCCATACATCGTACTTGTTTCCATATCATTTCCCTTTAATATTCCCGCAATTGGTAGTTCTACTTCTACTGGAATACAGGACACTTGTGTGAGTGGAATTTCACGTTGATCTATTTCTATACTTGATGTATCTTTCTGATAATATACTGGAACGTACACTTGTATTTGTATTTTTACATCTTTAAATTCTTCTTTACTCATTTTAAAAGTGGATACCATATCATTAGATAAATATACACCATCCTGATGAAAATCCAGATCTATATCATTAGCATAATCTTTTCCATCAAGATATGTTGAAATATGCATTTCATAGATTTCCTGTTTAGAACGTAGAAAATCTTTTTTATTTTGATCCTTATCGATAATGCTGGCTTTCAATTCCCCACGTTCTTCTTCTAAGCTCTTATAATGGTAAGGTAAATATAAAGAAAAGATATTTCCTAACACACAATCATATCGCCATTCTACTGAATCTACATGTGGAATTTGTTTTATATCATTGATTTGTGAATCACTAAGTGGCACCTGTCCTAAACCAGATCCATCATAGCTGTGTGATTGTGCACCATCATCTGGCTTATAGACAATCATTGTGGGTGATATGCCTTTCATAGAGGAACTATTGATTTCTGTAGCATAACCACTAAATTGTGTTGAAAGTGTTAAGAACACAATACAAATAATACTCACGCCTTTTATAATTTTTGCATACTTTGTATCATGATGATGGATATAGTTTAGATATTTCTGAACCAGATGAATATTTTTTTGTTTATGTTGATGTTCATGTAGCTTTTCCTCATGATGATTTGCATATTCCAATATAAGCTTTTTATGTTCAATTTTATATCTGGTGTCTGCTTTTTTTATAATGTTTTCATCGTGAGTAGATATTATGATAATCTTCCCAAAATCTTTTAATTCATTCAAAAAACGATAAATCATCTCTGCGTTTTCCAAATCTAAAGAAGCAGTAGGTTCATCTAATATAATGATATCTGTATCTTTCAACACAGCAAGTAATAATGCGACTCTTTTCTTTTCTCCTCCTGATAATTGTGCGGGATAATGTTGTTTTAATTGTTCTATTCCTAACAATGTCTGATATTTTTCAAAGTTATTCTTAGAAGAAAATAATGTTTGATACATTTCGATATGTTCTTTAATTGTTAAATCTTCTAATAAGTCAGGTTCCTGAGCAACATATGCAATATGATGAAAAATAAAATCACGTTTTTCATCATCAGAAAGACTTAATATATCTATATCCTGATAGATATATGATTTTGTAAATACTTGATGAAGTGTTAACTCCTGTAATAATGTTGTTTTACCACTGCCACTTTCTCCACATAAAATCGTAAGTTCTCCTGGATATATTTCCATATTATGAGAAGCTAAAATGAAATGATTATTAAACTTGATATCTTGAAAGCTAAATTTTAGCACATTCATCCCCCCCATTATTATGTATGATTAATTTTCATTTTATCATTTTTAATAAATAATTCAAGACGTTTTCTATAGAATATGCATTCTTAAGATAAAGTTAATGTTTAACGAAAAAAAGCTGTATGCATAATCACATACAGCTTAACCTCTTGCTTTCACAAACATTTCCACAATTTTTTCTGCATCTTTTGGACAATTAGTCTTGCCGATTCTTTCTCCTCGATCTTCACGATAGAAATCACTTCCGGCACTTACAAACAGTTTACGATCCATAGCAATCTTTAATAATTTTGCGATATCATCTTTTGTATGACTTGGATGGAATACTTCTAATCCATCAATATCCATATGCAATACCTGTTCCATTAAACCAGGATCATTTTCCATCAATTTCCCTGGATGAGCAATGATCGCAATCCCATTCGTTAAGTGGATTACATCCAACACATCCTGGATTTCTGGATATTTCACAGGTACATAACATAGTTTTCCATATGCAAAGAAATCTTTCGCCATTTCATGATAAGGATTCATTGCTTTACTTCCACTCAGATATGGCTGAAGCAGTGGTGAGTCTTTATATTCAGCACGATTTAATACATATTCTGCAATCATTTCTCCAGGTATTCTTTGGAAACGATTGTTTGCCAACAGTTTTTCTACTGGCACTTTCAGTCCGATAATATTTTCAAACTTGCGAACTCGTTCAATACTTGCCTGCTTTTCATTGATTAATGCATCATTTTCAATCTGGTGATATAATTCATGTGGATAATCCACAAAATAACCTAATACACGAATGCGTTTACCATATAATTCTGCGTTGATCTCAATACCTGGAACATAATTGATATGATATAAGGCACTCATACGTTGTGCAATGGCAATTGATTTTGCGCTGTCTAAATCTGTAATGGAAATCGTCTTTAAGCCTTTTTCTTTAGCAATCTGGAAAATTTCCTCTACATTATTAGAACCATTGGCGCTAAAGTTAGAATGTATATGCAAATCGATTGTTGTTTCTGGTTCTTTCATGATTTTAACAGGTTGTTGAGGTTTTGGTTTGATTGTTTGTTTTACAGGCTCGCTTTGTGGAACAATCGCTGATGGATCATACGTCACAACCTTTGTACCCATGATAAAGTCAATAATACTGCGATGTTTTGGTTCAAAGAATACCACAAGACCATTGATGAACCAATATGCGACAACACCTAACATATTGGTGAAGTATAATAATATAAGGAAAGGAATATCAAATCCAATCAATTCACGCATCAACAATCTACGCTGCATGGCGACTTTGCCTGTTTTTGTGATAACACGTAAGCCAAAGATTTTCTTTCCATAGCTTTGCCCTTTGGTTTGTGTATAAATAAAGTTATTAAACAGTAAAATAGATATGAGCAGCAATACGCCTATGATAATGGAAATTATTTTAATTCCTGCAATACTAACGATACTGCCAAATATTGCAAGAAACAAAATATTCCATATAGAAATCGGCAGCAGCATGACACAGACATCTGTAAGAAATGCAAACAGACGATTAGACATATCTGATTTTTCAAATGCACGATATCCTTTCACTAAAATTTTATCTTCACTTATTGTTTTTGATGATTTCTTTCTTTGCTTATTTTTCATCGTTTCACCCATCCACTTTCTTTTCATATTTCAATAAACCGATATGTACCAGCAGCATATCCATAAAGGATGCCAACAAAAATGATACACCTAATATATATAATGTTTTAATATCAATTGTTTTGCCTTTCAGAAATAAAAGGCTTGTGGAAACTGCAATACCTACTGCCACGAATGGTTCCAGCATGCGCAGCTTTGTGCTTTGCATCGTCATTTGATATTCGCATCCGCAGTTGGGACATTTCAAGTGTGCATTCCCGAAGAAGAGTTTCAATCGAATTGCTGTTTTGCAATGTGGACATGTATATATTTTCATCATTTTCACAACCTTACCACCATATTATACAACATTTTGTGTATTTGTATATGCCTTAAGATTTCCATATGGAAAACGTTAAGGAAAAAGTAAGAATCTTACGCGTAATTCCTGTTAAAATTATACATACAACCCATGTCAGAAAGGAGGACCTTTATGAGCAAAACTTGTTCATCCATCGCCATAAGAATTTGCGCATTGATTGCCGTTTTATCTTGTGCTTTTAGTTTATATGCTGGAATCGATCCTAATTATTCATTAAATATCAAAGGTCGGCTGTTATGTGCTGTCGCCTTTGTCATCCCTCTAGGAATTGCCAGTATTTTGATTGCTCATCGAAGCCATGATGAAAATCAGCGACAAAAAATATATCATATCTTCTGGGTCATCCTATTTCTATATTACATTTTACAGCTTGGATATATGTTATTTTTCGCTAGTGAATTTGCAAGACAGAATCATAATATCTTTGATGGCAATTATATTTATAATCTGATGCTGCAATGGGAATACAGTACTAATCTGATTCCATTTAAAACCATTAATTTGATGTTAAATGCATATCAGATTGAATTAAGTTATGTTGCCAATGTAAATCTATTAGGAAACCTGGCAGCCTTTATGCCATTTGCATTCTTTTTGCCAAAATTGTTTCCATCCATGCAGAAACCTAAAAAGTTTTTGATCAGTATGGCACTCATCATTATTTCTGTTGAAGTGCTTCAGTTATTTACTTTATCAGGAACACTGGATATCGATGATTTTATATTAAATATGACAGGTGCTTCTTGTTTCTATTTTGTGTTAAAGATCCCTGTTTGTAAAAGAATGATGAAACCTTATAAGATTCAACATATTATCGGATAAAAAAATCCCACAGAGCGATTATACTCTATGGGATTTTTTCTCATATTTACGCATTTCATTTGTTAAATAATATCCAATGTAAATAGGTTCTGTTTCATACAAGCTTTGAATCTTTGCTTCATCATCTTTCCAATCATCAAAGCTGTCATGCTCTTCTTTAGATATTGGATAGAAATACGTATCCATACCTGCTGCCTTCTGTTCTGTGATCACATAAGTATGATCCAATACGCCTACACCCATGCGTTTATGATGTTTTGTTTCTTTATAATCACTCCACTGCATCTTGTATGCCTCCTGTCTTTTTATTACTTTTATTATAGAACGTTATTATGAAAAAGCAATAGAAAAAACCGCTATTTATTCAATAACGGTTAATTGGTGGATTCACACCAGTTCACATTGCATTTTAAGATTTGATTTGGTGCTTCCTCATGTTTGCCTTCTAAAGAATCAATCAATATCTTTGCGGCCTGATGTCCCTCATCATATGCTGGCTGGACAATAGTGGTAACGGTTGGTGATGAAAAATTACTCCATTCTGTATTATCAAAACCTATTAATCCTATGGTATGAGGCATAAGATTACGGTAATTTTTCAAAGCGACATATACCCTTGGCAATAAGAAGCAGTTTACCACAAAAATCAAGGTACGGGTACCAAATTTCAATTCTTTATTTAACATTTCTGTCAACGCTTCACTTTCTACATCTCCATCAACGACATGGGTGATGCATTGTTTCCCTTTTAACTGTAATGCATCAATAAATCCTGTCGCTCTCTCTTTTCTAGTACTTAGTACACTTGGATCTGCAGTAATCATGATATATTCATCATATCCTTTTTCCATTAGCATTTCACTTGCTTCCAGAACGGCTTCATAATTATTGGTTTTTACCCATTTTTCACGATCCATGGAAACCTGTGAATCAATAAAAACAACTTCTTTTCCTTCGTTTTTTATTTTATCCACAAGCTGATCAAATTTACTGGATGGCTGAACAATAAAGCCATCTACTCCCATTGCCAGCATACGGTTGACATAATCTTCCTCGTTCTCCAAAATATAGTTGCTATTTCCTACAATTAATTGATATCGCTTTTCTCTGGCAATATCATCAATACCCTTAACAATCTGATTCGCAAAACTATTGGTTATATCCCCAATGATAACTCCAATCAGTTTTGTTTCCTTTGCGTTTAACAAACGCGCTGCCACACTTGGCCGGTAATTGGTTTCTTCGATTACCTTTGCGATTCTCTGTCTTGTTTCTTCTGACATTTTATCAGTTCTTCCGTTCAGATAAAATGATACTGTCGTCTTTGATGTTTGCGCTCTACATGCAATTTCCTTAATTGTTATTTTTTCACTCATACCGTATCTAACCTCTTTATCTACTTAATTGTAACATAGCACTCTTATTTTTAGCAAACCTGTTTACTTATTTTGAAAAAAAGATAGATCAAATTGGTAATAATCCTGAATGACTTCATCTACACCAGGCATATTTTTATATTCTTCTATTTTATCTGCGGTTGTGATTGCGACAATCTTTTCCACATGACATGCATGTGCAAATGCAATACCGGATAAAGAATCTTCCACAATCATACAATTTGATAATGGAACATTGATACGTTTCGCTCCATCTTCAAACATACTGATTTTATTGCTGTGTGTACCATCGTCATAAATGATGTTATTCACATCAAACCACTTATCAAGATGAAAAGAAGACACAAAGAAATCTACATTTTCCTTAATGGATGCAGTACAGATTGTCATCGGCACCTGCATCATTTTTAATTGATCCAATACTTCTGTTAGTCCTGGTGCTAAATGAAAACTTTCTGGCTGTTGAAGGCATATTTCTCGATATAACGCTTCTTTATCCTTAGAAAGCTTTTCACTTTCTTCATCACTCATTTCTCCCATTAATACTTTTATAATCTGTGCATTGGTTTGTCCATGCATATGATCCATTTCATCATCACTGATTGGTTTTCCACGATACTTTTCTGAAAACACATCCCATGCAATTTTATGTTTCGGGCTGTCAAAAAACATTGTCCCGTTAAAATCAAATAATAATCCTTTTTCCATAATACATCCCACTTTCTTTTTCTCCTTAATTATAACAGGTTTTACTTATGCTAAACAGTGGTTTATGCACGTAGTCGTATAAGTTTTTTATGATTCCCATGTTGATGTATGACAACACATTTCGCATGAAATGGCATATTCTCACAATAACAGATTTTCTTTCCTTTAAATATTTCTTTATGAAAGATTGCGACAGTATAAGACTCATCTTCGCTCATCGTAAAGCGATAAGCACATGCGATATCTTTTGACATTGGCGTATCCTGATTTTGATAGATATCTACTGGTGTTACTTGAATATCTGTAGCACATAGTATGGTGATATTTTGATATTGATTAGTGAAGGTATCTTTTAATGTAATGACATCATGTGGCAATAGTTCATTATAGCGCAGAGAGCATGGCTTAGTTTCTATTTCTTTTTCGCCTTTGGTATACATACACAGCTTTGTTTCTCCTTGCAGTATGATACGATTCTCTTGTATTTCTGCTTTCATATTTGGATCTATATGAAAATAACTTTCTATCTGATGTTGCCCATCTTCTTTTACCTCATCTACAATTATCCAAATCGAAGGATCAATCACAATAAGCTTTCTTGTCCATATCTGTAAAGGATCATGACTGAATAAATTTCCCTCCAAATAATGCATGTGATCAACATGACGTACATAGTTTTTCCCAGGAATGCCAAAATCTTGATAGCACCAGCTATCGGATGGAATACAAGATGGTTTGTTATCTACAATCACACTATTATGGGAAGGCATGGATTTCAATATTACCCGTAATGGATGATCTTCACGATATGTATATCTGCCCGGATCAATCAAAACCGGCACACCCTGATGATAAATAGATACATGTAAATTATCGCTATGTCCATGTCCACTTCCCAGTGAACCATTGGTAAACATCGTAAAACTTGCTTGCGTTGACCAATCACTGCGAATTGTATACATGCCACTGTCTTCTCCATCAAAAATCCGTTTTACTGGTTCAATGACTGACAGCTTCTGATATTGGATGGCCTCTGTTACCCCAAAGGTATATAAGCTTTCTAAATCATATTGAGGATACCCGCCATATTTCCATACACCATTTTGATATAAAGTGGCTGCTCTTGTCATGACATCTTTTATGCATGCACGATCACTATCACCAAATGTTTCAATATGGAAATCAAAAGTTGCCTGATAAAATAATGCATCTGCCAGCTTTTCTACTTGATGTTTCAAAACAGGCAATTTTTCATTATGATAGAAACGATCATAAAACAATGCCTTCATTCCATAGTTCAATACTTCAACATGATACATGGTAGATTGTTCCCATTGCATACCATCATCATAAACCTGAATACCAAACTGTGTTTCAATTTCCCTACGTGCCCACTTGTATATCTCATTCTCACAATAGTTCGAAAGATAAAGTGGTATTGTAGAAATAATGGCACATGTCTGAATACTTCCCCAGTTGCTAAGGGTATACTTTGTCAGGTAGTGATCTTTTAAATATTGAATTTGCTGGTCGATATGAGAGAGGATTTTTTCCAGCTCTATATCGCTTAATATGCCCGCCCTATATATATAAGGAAGAGTTTCCATGAAATTCATGATGCGAATGCCCGTATCTAAGGTTCTTGTACTGCAAGATGGCTCCATTTTTTGATGTGCATCTATCCAGTCAAACATCAATGCTTTCCCTTTTTCAATATATTTTTTATCATCTTTAAGATATCCTGCCAACATCAAATAGTTTAAATAATCCATCCGATTTAACATGAAGCACCATTCTTCATCATCATTTCGTTGTGCATTCCAATCCATTTTTTCAAATGAATATGGTATTTTACAACGCTCCATATCCCATGGTTTATCAAATGTGAAGACTTGTTGAAGCAATTCATCAGCTTGTTTTATGATCAATTCCTCGTCTTGTTTTGTGATATAATCTTTGATATGTGAAATTTGTTTATACGCAATCAAAGCTTCTAATTGTTTTTTACAATACTTGATATCCATTTTCGTGAATCCTTTCTTATGCGTGAAAACTACTTACAAGAAGTAGTCTTCATCTCTGTATTTTTATGTAAAAATCATCTAAATTTCTACTTCTAATATACTAAATATTACTTGTATCATTTCCTATTGTATCATTCCCTAGTGAAAATATGTTTCTATCATATTGAACTTCTCCTTTCTGACAAAAAAAGGGGAACACGATATTCCCCTTATATTCTTTATTTCAAGATACCAAGTAAGCTAAATGCAATACCTATCACAACAGTAATCAATACCAGTACATACGTTGTTACACCTTTTTTCTTGATAAGATAATACATCAACAAGGTATATAAAACTGGTAGTAATGCAGGAGCTACTTTATCAAGCATTGCCTGAATATCTACAACAGACTGCGTTTTTCCTTCTACTGCTGCCTGATTGGAAGCAAATGTGATTGCTACATTCATTTTAACAAATGTTGCGGCTAAGCCCGCAATTACGGTAACACCAATCATGCTGGCAGCATCTGATATTACACCCATTTTTTCTGAAAGCTTATCAATCATGGTAGTACCAAGTTTTCTACCATAACCACCCATGACCAGTTTAATTGCCAGTAAGACAATATTTTCTGCTAACAGGAATAAAATTGGTGCAGCTGTAATATGATCCATTGCCATTGAGGCAAAGATTGTAGAGAATAATGGGGCGATACAGAACTGTGATAAGGAATCACCAATACCAGCAAGTGGACCCATCAAGGCCATTTTGATACCACGAATTTCCTCATATTCCATACCACTCTCTGCCATTGCTAAGTGAATAGATGTAATAAATGGCAAGAAGTTAGGGTTTGTGTTATAAAATTCACAGTTATTATTCAATTCTTCTGCGAACTTGTCTGCATCATTTCCATATAACTTTTTTAATGCAGGATACATGACAAGAGCATACCCTAAACCTTGATAGTTACTATAGTTAAAACCATTCTGTAAGAAGAATGCACGTAAGGTTGTGACGGTATAATCTCTTTTTGTTAATTTATTAGATCCAGTCATCGTGTTCTACCTCCTGTGTTGGGGCACCAGCAGGATTTGCTGCTGCTTTTTCTGTTTCATTATAGTGTTTTAATGCGAATACTGCACCAACAAGTGCGATACCAATAACTGGCAGTTTTAAGAATCCGGCTAAAATATATCCTAATAAAGCAAATGGGATAAATTCTTTTTTCAACATAACACTCATAATCATCGCAAAACCAATTGCTGGAAGCATACCACCGGCAACTGTTAAACCATCTAATAGCCACTTTGGTACAAGTGCAACTAGGTTGCTTAAGGTATCCATACTGAATGCACCTAAGAAGCCTAAGATAAATCCTACGATAGCAAACAGCCATACGGTCATATTTGCGCCTCTCTTAAATGCTTTGAAGTTATGTTTCTTTAATGAATTCGCAGCACCTTCCGGAGCTCCTGCACGTACGGTATAGATCGCTGTCTGTAAGAACTGAATTGCGACAGCAAATGGAAGTGATAAAGATAATGCACTTTCAGGAGTAACATCTCCTGGCATTGTAATCGCCATCAAAGTACCAATGATGCCCGGACCGATTGGATTTGGTGGAACTGTACCACCGGCACCAACGCCAAATCCCATAAATGCTAATTCCGCAATTGCTCCACACTCTAATGCGATTGGAATATTGCCTAAAATCACACCCACACCAAAGCTTAAAACGATAGCTCTGTTTGTATAAATTCCCCACAGCATACCTGCATAACAGAATGCTGTCCAAAGGCCAATCAATATGGCCTGAATAATTGTAATATCCATTTGGTTACCTCACCTTTCTTATAAATAATTTTTAATATCTACCTGTATACTTCCATCATTGCCACTTGGCGTGGTTTTGGTGTTAAATGTTACATTGTATTTTTCAATCATTGTACGTAAAGCATCTTTATCCTCTTTTCCAAGGAAAATAGAACGTGTTACTTTTTCTTTACCTTCGCTGTTATGGATATTACCGATATTGATTTCATGAATCGGTACGCCTCCTTCTACCAGACGAAGTGCATCTTTACAATCTTTCACAATAATAAAGATGGATTGTGCAGGATTTGCTTTATGTATAATGTCAATGACTTTCTGTACAGGATAAAAACGCATTGCGATTTCCTTTGGCACAACAGTTTTCATTAATGTTTGTGACATCGCATCATTTGCAGTTTCATCATTTGCGACAATTACCGTATTGGCACCAATGGATTTTACCCAAAGCTGTCCTTGTCCATGTACTAAACGTTCATCAATTCTTGTCATTAAAATATTTGGTGTACTCATAATCATTCCTCCTTACCAATATGGGTTCCATTCTTTTAACTGTCTTATTAAGGCTTCCATATAGAAGTAATCTCCCCAGATATTACCTTCATCCACACCTTTTCCACTGTGCCATGAATAAACACCATGATAAAGAATCGGATCACCCTGTTTATGTTGTTTACATGTATAATGTTTCATCAAAGAACGCAAGATATTAGCACTTGCTCCCTGGTATACTTTTTTATATGGATCTTCATCGGATAAGTTATGATCCATTTCCAACATACCACATACTGCAATGGCAGCAGCACTGGAATCTCTAGATTGATCAGGATCATCTGTAAATATCAGATCCCAATAACATACGTTATCTTCTGGTAAACGATTTAAGAAATAATTCGTCATTCCTTTGTATATATCGCAATATTCCAACTGTTTTGTATAACGGATATTTAAAGGAATACCATAGATACCCCATGCCTGTCCTCTGGCCCAGGAGCTGTCATCACTATATCCCTGACGAGTTGCGCCATGATCAGGACCACCTGTTTCAGGATTCATATAGAAGGTATGATAAGCACTGGCATCATCACGAATCACATATTGACAGCTTGTTTCAAAGTGTCGTTGTGCAATTTTTGCGTATTTCTCATCACCAGTTGTTTCACTTGCCCAATACAATAATGGAATGTTTAACATACAGTCGATGATAAAACGATAATGTTCTTTACTGTCTAATGGACCCCATGCCTGTAAGAATCCACCTTTTTCCTGCCAGCGTTCCATCAGCTTGTCAGCTGCCAGTATACCAGCACGCTTTGCATGTTCATTGCCAGTTAATTTATAACCAGCCACACAGGATAAAGAATAAAGGAATCCTAAATCATGATGATCTAATTCAATTCGATTTTCTACACGATGTAGAAAGCTTTCCACATTACGGTCTGCAAGTGTACGATATTTTTCCTCATGTGTATATTCATATGCCAGCCAAAGCATTCCTGTCCAGAATCCATCTGTCCATTCAATATTTTCTATGATTGGATACGTCTGTTGTTTTGTCGCAGAATAAGGAAATTTATCTTTGAAGTATTCCATGTTCAGATCAACCTGCAGGATACATTCCTTCATCGCTTTGTTTAATTCATCTTTCGTCATTGCTGGTGTATTGAGAAATTCTTCGCGTTTTTTAATTTCTTCGATATTCACCTTTCTTACCATACGTTTGTTACCTCCTGATTCAAGTGAATCTGTTGTTTAAAGTAAACTGGTTTACTAGACGTTTACATTATAAGTGGAAAGTGCTTCCATGTCAATCTTTTTCTATAAAATTTTTTTATTTATTTTCTACCTTTTCCTATGCTTTCTTATATAATTATCACGTTATTGCCATGTTTTAGTTTATTGACGAAAACTATTGACAAAATCGGTTTACCAAATTATACTGTTAGTGAACTGGTTTACTATAGATAAAAGTAAACTGCGTACTAGACATACGTAAAAGAAAGCAGGGATTTCATGAATAAACATATGGAACGAATTTCACAGATTGGTATTGTGCCTGTCGTGAAAATCATGGCAAAAGAAGATGCGCTGCCTTTAGCTCAGGCATTATATAACGGAGGACTGGATGTTGCGGAAATCACTTTCCGCAGTGAACATGCCAAATACGCAATCCAAACCATTCATCAGGCATTACCCGATATGTTGGTCGGTGCAGGCACTGTATTAAGTGTTGAACAAGCACAGGAAGCGGTGGATGCTGGTGCAGCCTTTATCGTTTCTCCAGGCTTTAATGAAAAAGTTGTTGCCTGGTGTATTGATCACGATATCGATGTCTATCCAGGTGTATCCAGTGCAAGTGAAGTAGAATTAGCCATGTCTTATGGCCTAAAAGATTTAAAATTCTTTCCTGCCCAGAGTAGTGGCGGTGCTAAGAAGATTAAAGATTTCAGCGGTCCTTATCAGGAATTAAGCTTTATGCCGACTGGCGGTATTAATATGAATAACATGCATGAGTATTTATCTTTACCTAATGTATCTGCGATTGGTGGAAGCTTCATGCTGCCAAATGATCTAGTAAACGCAAAAGACTGGGATGGTATTGAAGCATTATGTAAAGAAGCAGTAAAACATATGCTGGATTATCAACTGATTCATATTGGTATCAACAGTGAAAACGAAGAAGCATCTCTTGCGACTGCAAAACAGTTATGTGATCTGTTTCATTTCACATATTATAAAAAGCCGAAATCTAACTTTGCCGGCGTTGGTTTTGAAGTATTGCACAACAAAGGCAGAGGAGAAAACGGCCACATTGGTATTTATACCCCATATCCACAACGTGCCATGTATCAATTAGCAAAACAGGGTATCCACTTTGTTGAAGACAGCATCACAAGAAACAAGAAAACGCATTTGATTAACTTTGTTTATCTGGATATGGAGATTGCCGGATTTGGCATTCACCTAATCAATCCTGATGTAAAAATGGAGGTATAACATGAAAGTTATCACTTTTGGAGAAATCATGCTGCGATTAGCACCACATGGCTATTATCGTTTTTCACAAGCAAATGACTTTGAGGCAACCTTTGGTGGTGGAGAAGCCAATGTCGCAGTATCACTTGCTAATTATGGCTTGGATGCAGCTTTTATCACAAAACTGCCAACGCATGATATTGGACAGTGTGCTGTGAATGATTTAAGAAAATATGGTGTCGATACTTCTATGATTACTCGTGGTGGGGATCGTGTTGGTATCTATTATTTGGAGAAAGGTGCTAGTCAACGTGCATCACAGGTCATTTATGATCGTGCACATTCTGCCATTGCAGAAGCAATACCAGAAGATTTCAACTGGTCTGAAATATTTGAAGGTGCAGACTGGTTTCATTTTACTGGGATCACACCAGCATTAAGCGATACACTTTCCGCTATCACATTAGAGGCATGTAAAGCCGCAAAAGAAGAAGGCGTCATGATTTCCTGTGATTTAAATTTCCGTAAGAAATTATGGACAAGTGAAAAAGCAGGACAAGTCATGGGTGAGCTAATGCAATATGTGGATGTATGTATCGCCAATGAAGAAGATGCAGAAAAAGTATTTGGCATCAAGGCAAGCAATACGGATATCACAAGTGGTCAGTTGAATCACGAAGGATATATCGATGTTGCGAAACAGTTAATTCATCGTTTTGGATGTAAAGCTGTAGCCATCACCTTACGTGAAAGTATTTCTGCATCAGACAACAACTGGGCAGCGATGCTATATACAAATGATGAAGCCTATTTCTCAAAGAAATACCCTGTACACATCGTTGATCGTGTCGGTGGAGGAGATTCCTTTGGTGCAGGTTTGATCTATGCGATGCTTATGAAGAAAAAGCCGCAGGATACGATTGAATTTGCGGTAGCGGCAAGCTGTTTAAAACACAGTATTGAAGGTGATTATAACCGAGTCAGTGTAAAAGAAGTAGAAAATCTAGCCAATGGCGATGGCTCAGGCAGAGTACAGCGATAGGAGGAAAATCATGGAAGAATTCACAATGGATGCCTTTTCCTTAAAAGGCAAAGTAGCACTTATTACCGGTGCTGCTTATGGTATAGGTTTTGCGATTGCCACTGCTTATCACAAAGCAGGAGCAACCATCGTTTTCAACACCAGTCGACAGGCTTCTGTAGATAAAGCCATGCTTGCATATCAAGAAGCAGGAATTCCTGCTAAAGGTTATGTATGCGATGTTACAGATGAAAAAGCTGTACAAGCAATGGTAAAACAAATCGAAGAAGAAGTTGGTACAATTGATATTCTGGTAAACAATGCCGGAATTATCAAACGTATCCCTATGCTGGATATGAGTGCTGAAGATTTTAGAAGTGTTATTGATGTAGACTTAAATGCCCCATTTATCGTATCTAAAGCCGTATTGCCTTCTATGATAAAAAAAGGTCATGGAAAAATCATCAATATCTGCAGTATGATGAGTGAACTAGGACGTGAAACAGTCAGTGCCTATGCAGCAGCCAAAGGCGGCTTAAAGATGTTGACAAAAAATATCTGTAGTGAATATGGAGAAGCCAATATCCAGTGTAATGCTATAGGTCCAGGTTACATCGCCACACCGCAGACTGCACCATTAAGAGAAAAACAACCCGATGGAAGTCGACATCCTTTTGATCAGTTTATTGTATCAAAAACACCAGCTGCACGCTGGGGAACACCGGTTGACTTGATGGGACCTGCAGTATTTTTGGCAAGTGATGCCAGTAACTTTGTCAATGGCCATATTTTATATGTAGATGGCGGTATCTTAGCCTATATCGGTAAACAACCACAATAAGGAGGAATGTGTAATATGAAAATCGCTTTAATCAATGAAAACTCACAAGCTGCGAAAAACGCACAAATCTATGAAGTATTAAAAGAAGAAGCAGAAAAAGCAGGTCATACTGTATTTAATTATGGTATGTACACTGCTGAAGATGAAGTACAATTAACATATGTGAAAAACGGTCTTTTAGCAAGTATCCTTTTAACAAGCGGTGCTGCAGACTTTGTTGTCACAGGATGTGGAACAGGACAGGGCGCAATGCTTGCCTGTAACTCTTTTCCAAATGTCATCTGCGGACGTATCGCTAATCCATTAGATGCGTATTTATTTGGACAGGTAAATGATGGCAACTGCATTGCTATGCCATTTGCGCAGAACTTCGGCTGGGGCGCAGAAATCAATCTGCATGATACATTTGCCAAACTATTCTCTGAACCATTTGGTGGAGGTTATCCAAAAGAAAGACGCGAGCCAGAGCAACGCAATAAAAAGATTTTAGACAGCGTAAAGGCAATTACTTATAAACCACTGCTTCAGGTTCTAAAAGAAATTGATCAGGATTTCTTAAAAGAAACGATTGCTGGCAAACACTTTGCAGAATACTTCTACCCAAATTGCAAAGATGAAGAAATTGCTGCATATTTAAAAAGCTTATCATAATATATAAGGAAGTATCTATACTTCCCGCTCTCTTGTAAACATGAACAAATACCCTTTTAAAAAACATGGAGAATTCTCCATGTTTTTTACTATAAATTCAGAAATAACTATCAAAATCTTTACAAAATGACCTGTACAAAAGTCTTTTTTACAAAAAGCTTTACTTTTTTAAAACATTACTATTTTTATGATATACTATATATTGACATTCCTAAAGGAATGAAGGAGGAGAAGAATATGAAATTAAAAAATATTACTGGAAACGATTGTGGAGAAAAACTTAAAAAGTTTGGTAGAATTACCTTTTACATTTTCTTAGTGCTTGTTGCACTATTTGGCATCTTTGGTGGAATGGGTATCATTGCTGATGGAGATACAGGTACCGGCATGATGGTTCTGTTCATTGCGGCTGTTTATATCGTTATGATTTTATTCTTTGCATATATCGCATTCCTAAAAACATATGCTTATGGAAATATGGTACAGGTACAGGAAAAACAATATGCATTACTACAGGACTTATACAAAAAGCTTTATGATGATGGCACATTAAATAATCAAACAGACAAACTGGAGTTCTAATATGAAATATCGCTATCAGTTTCTATTAGACTTATATAGGAACCGTTCTTATCATCCTGATAATCTGATCTGGCTTTATCGTTATGAACATATAGCACAGAATGGGCATTACTTAAAAGTTTACCTGTACTGTAGAAACAAATACATGCATTTGGAGGAAGTAAACTTTCAAATACAGCAAGGTGATCAAACAAAAACGGTTTCTGTTAAAGAATTTCATAAAATCAAGCATAACTATCAGCCTTATTTAAAAGGCTGTCTGATTCCTGTGGAAGATGACTTATCCGATATCTCTTTAGAAATCACATCGTATCAAATGGATGGAAAAACATATCCTTTTGTGAAAGAAGATATAAAAATCACATTAACAGATGAACAATGTAACCAGGAAAGAAATGCACTATTATTACAACAAATGGATATTACGATGATGCCATCCATTCAGGAAACTTATTACATATGTGCCTGTGGAAATATCCATCGTATAGGTGAAACCTGCCCAAACTGTCATCGTCCATATAGCGAAATAAAAGCAATGGTAGAACACGGACAAGAAGCCTTATGTAAAAAAGCTCTGTTGAAGAAATATTGTCGTTTATCCGAGTTAGAAAAACGTAATTACAAGACTGATCAGTGGATCTCAGATATACAAAAAGAAGCAACTGCTTTATATATTTCCTGTATATCAGATGATTATGCATCTTTTCTTAAACAAGCAGTTTCCTCTCATAGAAAAGATATTATGAAAACGATAATTGTATCTATTTCAGTGGCATTAGGATTAGCTTTTAGTATTTTATTATTCATTGGACTACAACCAACGGTAAATGATTTAGATAAAAATCTATTGCCAAATGATTCCTTATATTCCCCTTATGGAAATAATGATTATGGCTATAATGATACTGATGATGATTCTGATACAGATAATCTTTATTCTTATGGAGATGATGATTACCAATATAAAACATGTTCCATTGATCAAAAGGAAATGATGTTATATGTTTCCTTATCCGGCAAAAACGATAAGATTACTGGTATGCTTTTATCAATCGATATCGACAAAGAACAATTAGGTACTGATCCAAACCTTCTTGATGAAAGTCAATTAGATATGGTAAGCTCCCAGATATTAAGCCAATTTGGTTTAACTGGTGATGAAGATGGTTTGTATACTGATATTTATGTTGTTGGATCATCATTAATCATTGATATCGATATAGATGTTGAAAGTGTTGATGATAAGACATTAAAAGCTTTAGATTTTGAATTTATTAAAAATTATTCTTACAAACAGGCACTTATGGAATTTAAGCTGTCTGGTATGGATTGTTACTAAAATCTGTGATATACTCACAGATTTTTTTAAACAAAAAAAGACGATATGTTGAACATACCGCCTATTTGTCATTCTTATTCAGCTTTTCCAGCAGAACCGAACTGATTCATCATAGCAACAACTTTTGCCTGGATTGCATCAGCACCTGGTTTTAACAGTTTACGAGGGTCATAACCTTTACCTTGCTGATCTTTACCTTCTTCGATGTATTTACGTGTAGCAGCAGCAAATTCTAACTGAAGTTCTGTGTTAACGTTGATTTTAGATACACCTAAAGAAATAGCTTTTGCAATCTGATCTGCAGGGATTCCTGAACCACCGTGTAATACTAATGGTTTACCATTTGTAACGTTCTGGATTTCTCCTAAACGATCAAAGTTTAATCCAGCCCAGTCAGCAGGATATTTACCGTGGATATTACCGATACCAGCAGCTAAGAAGTCAACGCCTAATTCAGCGATTGTCTTACATTCCTGAGGATCAGCTAATTCACCCATAGAAGCAACACCGTCTTCTTCACCACCGATGCCACCAACTTCACATTCGATAGAAATACCTTTAGAGTGAGCTAAAGCGATCATTTCTTTAGATTTTTCTAAGTTTTCTTCAAATGCATAGTGAGAACCATCGAACATTACAGAAGTGAAACCAGCTTCGATACAAGCTTTTGCTCCTTCGTAAGAACCGTGGTCTAAGTGTAAAGCAACTGGAACTGTGATTCCTAAGTAATCGTGGATTCCTTTTACCATTGCTACTACGTTTTCAAATCCACACATGTATTTACCAGCACCTTCAGAAACACCTAACATAACAGGTGATTTTGCTTCTTCTGCTGCCAATAAAATAGATTTGATCCATTCCATGTTGTTAATGTTGAATGCTCCAATTGCATAATGACCTGCATGAGCTTTTTCAATCATGTCTTTTGCTGAAACTAATGCCATAAGTATATTCCTCCTTGATTTCAATTTACACTCTTATTCTACTTCATTTTTCCCTTTTTGAAAAGGGTTATTGTTATTTATTTCACTTGTTTCCACGATTTAAGCGCATACACATAGAAAAAGCACACCATTTATGATGTGCCTTCATATTAATAATCTTCTTCTGTAGTTTTTAATGGTGGGATATCATCTTCATGACTATCTGTATCATCTTCATCTTCGTCAATCAGAATTTCACTTGTATCCACAACAACTTCGTTATATGTGTGACGTTCTCTTAAATCCCATTTGTTTTCCCCTACACATACAAAACGATCATCTAAAGATAAATCACTATAGAATTGTGCAATATTATCTTCTTCCTGTGCCTGTGTAAATCCCATAATCTGACAGATTTCTTCCCACAGCTTAATAAAAGTTACCGGTTTTTTCTTTGTGGATAACTGTTCATATGCGACATCGATCATTGCTTTTTTCATGTTAAACTAAATCCTCCTACATTTTTTCAATAGCTTCTACACCGATCAGTTCCAAGGCGTTTTTCAGCGTGATTTTTGTGGCCTTTAACAGTGCCAGTCTTTGTGCACTCAATTCTTCATGTTCCATATCAATGACTTTACATGCATTGTAGAAACTGTGGAAATAAGCTGCAAGTTTCTGAATGTAATTACATACCTTATGAGGCGAACGTGTTTTTGCGGCATCTGCCACTACATTTGTAAATTCATTGATGTACTTCATCAATGCGATTTCTTTTTCATGTGTTAATAAATCAAAGTTTTCTGCTTCTTTCATTTCAGGTGCCTGACGCAGGATAGAACACATTCTTGCGTGTGCATATTGTGCATAGTACACAGGGTTGTCATTACTCTGTTTTCTTGCTAAGCCTAAATCGAAATCAAAGTGTGTATCAACGGCACGCTGAACAAAGAAGTAACGTACAGCATCTACACCTACTTCATCACATAACTCACGAATCGTAACCGCATTTCCTAAACGCTTACTCATCTTCACTTCTTCACCGTTTTCCACAAGACGAACCATCTGAATAATGTCTACCTGTAACTTATCAGGATCATTACCCAATGCTTCAATACTTGCCTTCAAACGAGGAATATATCCATGGTGATCTGCGCCAAGCAAATCTACCAACATATCAAAACCACGATCCAGTTTATCTTTATGATAAGCGATATCTGGTACAAGATATGTGTAAGAACCATCTGTTTTTCTTAATACACGATCTTTATCATCGTTAAACTTAGTAGTCGCAAACCATAAAGCCCCATCTTTTTCATAAGTCATGCCTTTTTCATCCAGCACCTTTAAAGCCGCTTCTACTTTACCATCATCACGAATCTTTTGTTCACTACTCCATACATCAAAGTGTACACGGAAGTAATCTAAGTCACGTTTGATTTTATTCAATTCAAACTCAATACCTTTTTCTTTAAAGAACTTTAAGTTCTCTTCATTTTCTTCTACATAAGTATCTTTATATGTTTCCGCTAATTCAATGGCAATCTTTTTTACATCTTCTCCATGGTATCCATCTTCAGGCAATACAAAGTCAAGTCCCATGTGTTCACGATATCTTGCCTGCAAAGATTTACCAAGATTGATAATCTGATTACCTGCATCATTTACATAATACTCACGGCATACATCATAGCCACTTGCCTTCATCAAACGGGTAATGCTATCACCCCATGCTGCACCTCTGGCATGTCCAAGATGCAAGTCGCCAGTAGGATTTGCGGATACATATTCCACATTCACTTTTATGTTATGACCTGTATCATTATGACCAAAATTATCACCCTGTGCCAAGACTGTTTCAATAATCTTTGCCAAAGATGTATTTTTGATTTTAAAGTTGATAAAACCAGGTCCTGCAATTTCACAGCTTTCGATATCCGCAGCATCTTTATCAAGTGCTTCCATAATACCTTCCGCAATCTTTCTTGGGTTGTTTTTCAAAATTCTTGTTAACTGCATGGCAACATTAGTTGAGTAATCTCCATGGCTTTTATCCTTTGGAATTTCAATCACGATATTGTCTTCTTGCAATTCTTGTCCAAACGCTTTTGATACAGCATCCTTCAACGCATGCTTTAAACTCATCTCGATCTGGTTCATGCCTGATCCTCCTTCAATATCCATAAAATCCGGTAGCCATCTGTCACTTCACCACCGCTGAGGATATCATATTCCAATGCGATGATGTTATCTTTCCTTATATATTTATACGTATAAATTTCCAAGTCAATCGTGCCAAATTCTGACAGTACACTTCCGCAGGTTTTCTCATTCATTTGGAAATGCAGATTTGAAATGACTTCACCTTTTCGTTCAATACGAAGTCCTTCATCATCTGCGACAATATTCACAGATGCTACCCCATCCTTTTCCACATATTCCATACACAGAGAAGACCCTTTTTTCACTAAATTTACATGGCCTTCAAACATCAGATTTTTCTCATTTGTGTATCGATGCTTTTGTTTCACTGTAAGATGTTTCTTCATGTTCTCACCACTTATCATGAGCATTATAGCAGAATTTTATATTCATGCAACCTTTTTTAGTCAAAAAGATTAAAAACTTTTGGTTTTCGGTTTTTTCGCCTGTTTTCTTTCCTTATATTATATATCACAAAAATCATATTCCAAATAATTGTTCTTCCTTATATTATATATATGCATGTTTTACTTCTTAAAAAATCTCTTCCTTATATATATAAGACGAAAAATTCTTGTTTGTTAATCAGGTTTAATTTATAAAAGTATCATATTCCACTTTTATAATATAATTCGTATAATAGGCGAATAACACCTGCATTTCATGAAAAATCAGAAATCAGCATCAAAAACCCACGGATTTGTAAAGAATGCGCTTTCATACCCGGAATCCATGGTCTAACAGTGGTACAGCATTATAAGTCAAAAATATCATATTCCACTTTTATAATATCGATTTTGCATTAAATTTGGCATTTTTCCATACCATTTCGTTTAGAAAGACATAAAATTGCTCACACTAAGACATGAAGAGGTGGCGCTATGAAACTATTTAAACGTATCATTTTTTGTTTCACTTTTCTTATCCTGACTGCTTTGATTCTTTTGTATGGCATTGCCTACATGGATACTTTGTCTTTAGATGAGCAAAGAAAGAATATCACCATCTATGACAAGAATGGAGATATCATGTATGAATCCAATTTTAAGAAAGATATGAAGTGGACAAAGATTGATGATATTCCAGAGTTTATTCAAAAAGCATTTGTCAGTGTGGAGGATAAACGTTTTTATTCCCATGCCGGCTTTGATCCTATTCGGATATCCAAAGCCCTGCTTACTGATATCAAATCCAAAAGCATTGTGGAAGGTGGCTCTACCATCACACAACAATACGCAAAGAATTTATTTCTAACAAATGAACAGACCCTATCCCGCAAGGTTCAGGAAATGTATTATGCTGCGCGTTTAGAAATGCAATACAGTAAAGAAGAAATTTTGGAGGGATATTTAAATACAGCATACTTTGGGCATGGCATCTATGGCATCAATGCTGCATCCCATTATTTCTTTGACAAGGATATGAAGGATTTAAGTGTTGCCCAGGTTGCGATGTTGATTGGAATACCCAATGGACCAAGTATCTATTCCCCATTTCTTCATCCAGACAATGCCCTGCAGCGGGAACATTTGATTCTGGGTATTCTAAAAAACAATCATCTGATTGATGATGCTACTTATCAATCTGCCATGGAAGAACCTTTGACTTTATCCACCAAAGAAGAAACCAAGACCAGCGGCATCAACCAGTACTACATTGACGCAATCATTTCTCAACTGAATCAAATGCACATTGATTTAAATCAGGAAATCAAAATTGATACCTATTATGACCCTGATGCCCAGCAGGCGTTATCCACAGCAATTCAAAACAATACCAGCGCAGATAATGAACTGGAAGTTGCTGGTATCATTACCCAGCCCTTCACTGGAAATATCTTGGCATTATCCGGTGGAAAAGATTATACGATTTCACAATACAACCGGGCAATACATTCTTCCCGTCAAATTGCCAGTACAGTAAAGCCACTGTTATACTATTGCGCGCTTCAACAAGGTTTTACGCCATCCACCCAGTTTTTATCTCAAGAAACAACCTTCCCACTTGGTGAACATGATGAATACAAGCCACACAACTACAACAATCAATATCCGAATCAGAAAATCAGCATGATCAATGCTATTGCGATGTCAGATAATATCTATGCTGTCAAAACACATTTGTTTCTGGGTATCGATACACTACATAAAGCACTGCTTGATTTTGGTATCACCCAATCACAGCCAAATGCCAGTGAAGCGTTAGGCTGTGTGAATATGTCAGTTAGTGATTTAAGTGGCATCTATAATACCTTTGCCAGTGAGGGGCTTTATATAGAACCCTCCATGATTGCTCGTATCACCAATAAAGATGAAGTACTATATGAACGCAAAGTAGAACCCAAGCGTTTGTTACAGCGTGATGAAACCCTAGTGCTTGATCAGATGTTGACAGCAACCTATGATATCAAAAACAAGACCTATGGCCTGCCTAGTATGTATGGCTCCAATCCAAATGTGAAAGTTGCGGTAAAATCAGGTACCAGTGACTGGGATTCCTGGGTGATGGGATTTAATCCAGAATATACTATCGGGGTGTGGAGTGGCTTTGATGATAATCGTGATTTAAGCAAAGACTATTACATGGTTTCCAAAAATATCTTCAAGCAGAGCTTTGATACCCTGTATGCTCACAAAGATGGCATCTGGTATCAGCCAAGTGACAACATCATACAGCGCAAGGTGAATCCTGTTACTGGAGAAGATGCACAGGATGGAAGTATCTACTGGTATCTCAAAGAGCGATGAAAACGTTATCATGACTGTTTTTGGCTAAAGGTAGTGTACATTTCGGTAATATTGTCTATAAATTTGTGAATATTGTGTGAAATTCAAAAAAATTTGAAAAATATTTTTTTATTTTTGAAATTCCTCAAAATCCTTTGATTATCGACTCATTTTAGGTTTTATACCCACTCCAAAAGTGACAAATTCGTAAGTTTCAACTATTTTTGGGGTTGCAAAGCGTTTGGGCGTTTGTTACAATGAGGGCGTTGATGTCGAGGTGATAAAATGAATTTTATTGAAAAAAACGCTAAAAAAGTCGCATTATTCCTATGCTTTGCTACAGCAGGTACTGCGGTAACCACTGCGTATGCAATGGAAAATTCTACAGGATGGAAAGGTAACGGAGCAGACAGAGTTTATATAAACGCAAATAACGAAAAGGCAACTGGCTGGCTGACTCTTGAAGATGGTGTTTACTTCTGTAACGATGAAGGACACCCAGTAACAGGTTGGCAGACAATCGAAGGAAAGAAATATTTCTTCGACGCAAATGGTATTAAACTATCTGGTGTACAGATCATTGAAGGTCGTCAATACACATTTAGTAAAGACGGAGATCTGTTGAACGGATGGAATACTGAAAAAACATCTTACTTCAACGAATTCGGTGATAAAGTAACTGGTCTTCAGAAGATTGATGACAAATCATATCTGTTTGATGACAAAGGTGCAATCAAAACTGGATGGCAGGAAGTTGACGGAAAGAAACTGTACTTCAATGCTGATGGTTCATTAGCAACCGGAAAAACAAAAATCGGTGACAAAACTTACACATTTAATGATGATGGTACATTAAACGTAGGTTGGGCAAAAAAAGGTAAAGAAAAATTCTATTATGACAAGTATGGTAATATGACAAAAGGCTGGAAAACAATCGATGGTGATAAATATTACTTCGATAAAAAAGGTCAGATGTTATATGACTGTGATGAATATGCAGGATACAAATTTGCTAAGAATGGTGTAGCTACACCAATCGAAGAAGATGAAGAAGAAATGGAAGATCAGATTGATGACAATGGAAATGTTGTTGAAACAGCTTCTAGAGGCAACAGCTCTTCTAAATCAAGCTCAAATTCTTATAAAGCAAACGTTGGTAATGCAGATGGTTCTATCTATTCAGCTGCAATGTCCCAGTTAGGTGTTAACCAGGACTGTACAGCATTAGTTAGTAACTCATTGGCTGCTGCTGGAATTTATTTCCACGGATGGCCTGCAGAATACTTAAGTCTTGGACCTACAGTATCTTACTCACAGGCACAGCCTGGTGATGTATTGGTTTACAATGGTCACGTAGCAATCTATGCTGGTGATGGTATGGCAGTACACGGTGGTTTCAACGGAAATCAGACTGTTCTGTTCTCTGTAAACTGTAGTTCTGGAGCATTCCAGGTAGTAAGACCTCAGTAATATGTATAAAAGAACGCGATATGCGTTCTTTTTTTTATTTATATCCTACTTTTTATCCATTCTCAGCAATGTTTATGATAAATACAGGTATTTGTTTACCTGACAGTAAAACATCCCTCAAACGCCTTAAAAACAAAAGAAGCACTACAACATGCTTCTTCCATTGATAACAACTTCTTTTAATTTTAAATGATGATCTAAAATTACCAGATCAATCTTTTTACCTAAACCAATTTCATGAGCATACGTCTTTAACTTCTTTGCGGCATTTAAAGAACACATATCCACACATTCCATTAAATCAAAATGCAGTTCCTTGTACAAATACGTAAATGTTGATAATAAATCACGACATCCCCGTTTCAGTTCCCCATCCATATACACAGCACCATTGATAATACTGACATGCTCATCTATTGGATGAACACCATGGGTATCTAATCCAGCAAATTTACTATCTGATATTGCGGTGATTCGCTTACTTCCAATCATTGGTATCATCCATTTCAGCATATATGGCTGTACATGAATACCATCCATAATGACTTCACATAAACAATCACCTAAGAAAATCGCATCCATCATGTTTTCTTTATGATGATCCACATGCGGCATTGTATTGCCCAGATGTGTAATCTGATCAGCACCATTATCAAAAGCTTCCATCACTTCATCATAGCTAGCTTTGGTATGTCCCAAAGATACCTCCACACCATATAAATGCAATAAACGAATTGCTTCCTGTGCATTTTCTACTTCCGGTGCAATTGTCATAATCGCAATGTCCTCATGATACTTCCCTAAAAAAGTATCCAGCTCGCCAATATTTACAGGATGGATATCTTTACGATTCATAGCCCCGTTCATATCTGGATTCAGATAAGGTCCCTCCAAATGAAGTCCCATATATCTTGCGCCTTTATAAGAACCACGAAATGCTGTACGATAGGCTTCAATCAATGGTTCATATTCCTTTAAGGAACGTGAAGCCAGCGTTGGACAAAACGCTGTCACACCTAACTTAGGATATAGCATCGCTAATTTCAACAGCTCTTGAATATCTGTAGTATCTGCGCTGATACCCATACAACCATGTGTATGAATATCCACAAAGCCTGGCAATGCCAAATCACTTTCCATTTTTGGTGTCTTATAATCTATTCTTTCCACAAACCCGTCTTCCAGATAAAGATCACCAAACACCAGTGTTCCATCCTGGAAAAACTTTACATTTTCTATCTTTTTCTTCAACATAAACACCTCTTTATAAGTATTGTATTGCATACTTCCCCCTTTTACAAGAAATATTTAAATGCTTTCTTTAGAAAATCTTTCGTTTTTTTTCCCTTTCCTCTTTAGAACTGTTTTTTATAATAGAAGTGAACATAAGGGAGGGATTTTATGAATGAGATACTGTTTTATTTAGGGGTCGCCAGCCTTTTTATTGCTTTTTCCATCACACTTGCGATTTCCCTGTGTATCGACCATATTCAGGAAAAACGATATCGCCATACTTCTCGCTGGTAAAATATTGTATAATAAAATAAAAGCGAGGGGTTTTCCATGAATGAGACAATTTTAATCGTAGAAGATGAAGTAGAAATTGCGAATGCAATTGAAATTTATTTAAAGAATCAGGGATATCAAACATATATCGCAGGCGATGGCAAGGCTGCTTTGGATATCCTTGATCAAAAAGAAGTACATTTGGCAATCGTTGATATCATGATGCCAATTATGGATGGAATCACTTTTACCATGAAAGCAAGAGAGCGTTTTGATTTTCCAATTATTATGTTATCAGCAAAAAGTGAGGATATTGACAAAATAACCGGTTTAAATATCGGCGCAGATGATTATGTAACCAAGCCTTTTACACCTATGGAGCTATTAGCAAGAGTCAACGCACAGTTGCGGCGCTATAAACGTTTTCTTTCCATCGCAAAACAGAAAGAAGAAATGAAGGATGTTTGTATCCTGGGTGGTATTGAACTGCATAAAGACACAAAAGAAGTGTATGTCGATGGCGTACTCAAACAGCTGACACCTATTGAATTTAAAATTCTTCAGTTGTTTATGGCATCTCCAGGACGTGTTTATTCCAGTGAAGAAATCTATGAAAAAGTCTGGAAAGAAGATGCCATCAATACAGAAACGGTCATGGTACATATTCGAAATCTGAGAGAAAAAATAGAACTGGACCCGAAAAAGCCACGATATATCAAAGTCGTTTGGGGTGTCGGTTATAAAATTGAAAAACAATAAAGGATGATGAACATGAAAAAAAATCAACACCCGGCAAGGCTATTCCTGCTGGTCATTATAGGTCTTATGGTATTTATGTTACTTTCCATGGGACCAAGCAATAATTCTGCCACAATGAAGGCTGAAGCAACACGACAGGCAATCATAGAAGAAACAGAAAAAAACTCACCACAGATTTTTGCGGAGCGATACAATGATGAATTTGAAACACATGTAGGCAGATGGATCGTATCTTCCTATATCAGCTATTTGGATTCAGAAGCATTAGAAGGCCGCCGATCTTTCTTCAAAGATACCCACTACCTGTATACAAGCTCTTTACAAGTTATTGATCGAGTATTAAATGACTATCTTGGGGAAAATAATGGAGATAGTTTAAATGATTTTAATTTAATTGGCTATTATGTTGTGGATACCACAGATGATAAAACAGACCACCATATCACAAACAGCCAAAAATACAAAGAATATGTATCCAAAGATACCAGCATCACAAAGAAAGATAACACATGGTTTATCGTCATACAGTTTGATAAAGATGGAAAACTAAAGGTCACAAAAAGCTATAATAACACCCGTTCTTTAGTCATACAAAATAGTTATGAAGAGCAGCTACATGAAATTCTAACATCAATTTCAAATAATGATGATACACTTGCCAACCTTGAAGTCAATGATATAAAAAATATGACATTTGCCTTTATCGTTACGGAAGATATGGGTTTAGTTTCCACAGACCCTGTATATGATGAAAGCGCAGTTCATCTAGTTTATCATGATGAAATGTTAAATTCACAAAATATGTATTTCACAATGTCTATGTTTATCCTCATCGCCTTTGTGGCATTCTATCCTCATAAACGTATCAAAGAAACAAAATTCTATCGTACACTCATGTCTTTGCCAATTGAACTTATGGCATTCAGCTTAATGATTGTTTTGATTTTGATTTATACGCACACTCTATCACTAGGGGGAGATGCTGCTTCCGCACTCGGTGCTTTCTTTATCTTCCCAATCGCGTATCTTTTAACGATGCACCTAATCTTCTTCTTCAAAGAAGTAAGTACTATGGGACTAAAGAATGCTTATCTGCAATATTCTCTGATTCATAACGATATGAAAGAAATCAAGAAAATTTTAATTGAAGTTTATCACTATCTGGCAAACGATAACTTGGAGCCAACAGATAAAGGGCTGTTACGCATCATTTTCCTTATTTTATTAAATCTGTTGTTAATTGTATTGTTTAACAGCTTAGGATTATTCTTCTATATACCATACATTATTTGCCTGTTTTTAATCATATTCCGAAAGAATCAACGCCGCATTGAGGATTTCTTAAAAGTAAAAGAACTGACAACCAATATCTCCAATGGGGATTTTGAGGAAGCGGTGGAAAAGGATAACTTAGGTGTTTATGAACCATTGAAGGGTGATTTGATCAACATCCAGCAGGGCATTGAAGAAGCCGTAGAAAAAGCTATGGTTTCCCAGCGTATGAAAAATGAACTGATTACCAATGTATCCCATGATCTAAAAACACCTTTAACGGCTATTATCAGCTATATCGATCTATTGAAAAATGAAAATATCACAGAAGAAGAACGTAAGAACTATCTGGAAATCTTAGAGAAGAGTGCTGATCGTTTGAAACATCTGATTGAAGATTTATTTGAAATGAGTAAGGCAAACAGTGGCAGTATCACTCTGGATTACATGGATGTCGACTTAATTTCATTATTGAAACAGGTAGAAATGGAATGTCAGAATGCCTTTAATGAAAAACATTTAATCATCAAGCATCATTTCTCTGATGAAAAGGTATTATTACCATTAGATCCGCAAAAAACCTGCCGTATCTTTGAGAATCTATTAAGCAATGTTGGTAAATATGCTTTAGATCAAACACGAGTGTTCATTTCCGTCACAGATTTTGAAAGCCGTGTAGATGTTGAAATTAAAAACGTATCCAAAGAAGAAATTGATTATACACCTGATGAAATCGTAGAGCGCTTTACCCGTGGAGATAAATCACGCAACAGCGAAGGCAGTGGATTAGGCCTGGCGATTGCCAAGAGCTTTACAGAACTGATGAAAGGGCGTATGCATATCGATTTAGATGGCGATATCTTTAAAGTTACCATCAGTTTCTATAAAAACAACAATGCATAAGCTTTAAAAAGGGACATTTTGTCCCTTTTTCTATGTGATAAAACATTTTAAAATCCGCATTTTATGATAAACTTGTGATATAATAAAAGAAAAAAGCGGTGGTACGTATGAAAAAAGTCATCAATCATCCTAGTTTCCGATATCTTCTATTCGGTTTTTCGCTTCTTTTTCTCTTTATTTCGTTTTATGATTATAACCGTATCAGTGAAAAACATATTGAAACTGAAATGATTGAAATCACGGGGGAAAACAATCAACTGATTAATGGGGCAATTACCAATAAAATAAAGGATCAATTGGAAATCCTTCAAAATTACGCCAAGCTTATCGCATACCATGAGGATATCACAAGTAAAGAAGTATTTGATCTGCTAGAGCCATTAACGAAGGAAGATCTTTTCACTAACGTCGCCATTACCACACCTGATGGTATTTCCTATACCAGTCCAACACATACAAGCGATAACAGTGAACGTAAATTCTTTGTGGAAGGAATGAAGAGAAAAACGATCATCAGTGATATGATTACATCCAAAATCAGTAATGAACAAGTCATTGTGATGAGTGTACCTATCTATAAACAGGCAAAAGTCATCGGCGTATTACGGGTTTCCATGAGCACCACATTACTGCCGGAATATTTTAATCTGTCTTTTTTATCAGGCAACATTTCATCTTTTATTATCCAGCGGGATGGCGTGAATTTAACACCTAAGAAAAATTATTATAATTTCTTTCACATGCTGGAAAAAGATGAACGCAATAAAGAAATCGAAAAAGAAATGAAGGAAAAGCTGGCAAATGGAGATCATGGCTACATCACCTTCAAATTAAACAATAAAACACGTTATGCGTACTTCTCAGACGTGGAAGGCACAAACTGGTACCTGTTAAGCGTGCTTCCTCATTCGTATGTCACAGAGCGTATAAACCACAATTTAACGCATACACTTCTTTTAGCTGGCAAAGTTAGTGTCCTACTTCTCATCATTGGCATATACCTGTTATATCTCATGAATGAAAGCCGTAAAGAAGAAGTAAAAAATCAGGAAAAACTACATACCATCATATCCAATACACCAGGTATCAGTTTCAAACATAAGATACACAATCCAGCATCTATCCAATTCTTTAACGATAATCGAAAGCTGTATGCAGGCTACAGCAAGGAAGAACTTTTAGATCTCATTTCTACCGATTTATCCAGCATTGTATGGGAGGAAGATCTTCCTATCGTTGAACAGTTAAACCGTCCCCAGAAAAAAGGAACTGTTGTTTCTAATACATATCGTATTCTGCTTAAGAATGGACATATGCAATGGATTTTTGACCAGCGCCAAAGCGTTTTAGAGAAAGATCATACGATATGGCTATATATCACAGTACTTGATGTCACAGGTATGCGCGAAACCCAGGAACGCCTGCGACTTAGTGAAGAGCGATATGCAATGATATTAAAAGAAACCCGTTCTATCCCATTTGAATGGAATGTCAAAGCAGATACCATTACCTTCTCTGATGCATGGACAAATACCTTTGCCCACCCGAAAGTAATCGACCATTTTCTTTCTGTCACAAACAAATACTTCAAAGACCGTGAATACACTTATATTCCTCTAATGGAAAACATGATTCGAGGACAATCCAGTGATCAAATAGAATGTATCCTTCCAAGTGGACATAATGAAAACATATGGGTCAAGATTCACGCAAAAGCGCTATATGATAATAATGGCTTTTTGACCCGTATCATTGGCAGTATTCTGGATATCAGTGAAGAAAAAGAAAAAACATCTCGCTTGATCAAACAATCTCAAATCGATGGATTAACTGGGCTGTATAATCGTATCACGATAGAACATCTGATCAATGAAGCATGTCAAAACGATCCTGATTCCTCCCTTATCCTGTTTGTGATCGATGTGGATGATTTCAAGAAAGTCAATGATACCTATGGACATGCCAGTGGTGATGAAGCATTGATCAATGTATCCAAAGCTTTAAGGAAATGTTTTAGAAGTGATGATTTGATTGGAAGAATTGGTGGCGATGAATTTGTTGTATTGATGAAAGCCAATACGAATGTTTATAAAGAACTGCCAACACAAAAGATTTCCATGTTGAAAAATATGTTGTCAAATATTCATATCCAGAAGGATCTCAATTTTGTGATTCACTGTAGTATCGGTATCTCTATTCATCCACAGGATGGTACGAATTATAAAGAATTATTCACATGGGCAGATCACTCCATGTATGAAGCAAAAAAACATGGCAAAAACACATTTGTTTATCAGCCAAAGAACACAGAAAAACCATGATCCTTACGACCATGGTTTCTTTTTATTATAATTTAATAAATTTCTCAACATCGATAACAAAGATTGTTGCGCCGCCCACCTGTACTTCTACAGGGAAGGAAGCATATCTTCCAATATCATAAGAAGCAGTACTTGGCACAACTTCTGTACGTCTTCTACTGTATTCGCCAATGACTTCGATTGCTCTTTCAATCTTATCATCATCTGTACCAACGATCAAAGTAGTATTACCAGCTCGTAAAAATCCTCCAGTTGTTGCAAGACGTGTTACCTGATAGTTTTCTTTCGTCAAAGCACTGGAAACAGCTGGGCTGTCATCGTTTGACATGATTGCTAATATTAACTTCATAATAATATTTCTCCTTTCTATTAGTATAGTCATATTTTATCACTTATCCATGTTTAGCACAATGATTTTTTTGCTTTCTGTGACTTTGTGAAGGATTTGTCTAAATGATTTTTAATCATCTTTTCATCGCTCTTCCCAAATTGTGCTATAATATACAAACGTAAAGGAAGTGAGCATCATGGAGAATGTAGGACTGGTATTAGAAGGCGGCGGCATGCGTGGATTTTACACAGCCGGTGTACTTGATTATTTTATGGAAAGAGGCTTTTATACCAATGGTGTCATTGGTGTCAGTGCTGGTGCATGCCATGGTTGTAGTTATGTATCAAAACAGATCAAGCGAAGCTATCGTATCAACACAGAATATTTAAATGATAAACGGTATATGAGTTTTCAATCTCTTGTGAAAACAGGTGATTTCTTTGGCGCAGAATTTGTATATGATACCATTCCAAATAAACTGGATGTCTTTGATTATGATGCGTATAATCAAAGTGGAATGAAGTTTTATACGGTTGCCAGCAATCTAGAAACAGGCAGAGCAGAATATCTTCCATGTATCAATATGAAACATGATGTCATCTATGTACGTGCCAGTGCATCCTTACCACTGTTATCACGAATCGTGGAAGTAGATGGCATGAAGCTGCTTGATGGTGGATGTACCGACAGTATCCCAGTTAAAAAGTTTCAACAAATGGGATAC
Organism: Absiella sp. AM29-15; assembly: GCF_003434225.1. Lineage (NCBI taxonomy): Bacteria > Bacillati > Bacillota > Erysipelotrichia > Erysipelotrichales > Erysipelotrichaceae > Amedibacterium > Absiella sp. AM29-15. The sequence continues at coordinate 6,993 of NZ_QVFL01000017.1, read as the reverse complement.
AAGAAAAACATTGTGATCTTAACCCAGTGCAAAGAATATCGAAAGGGTAAAAACAACTTATTGCCTTTGATACGTAGAACATATCGTAAATATCCAAAGTTTGTGAAAGCTATGGAAGAACGTCATATTCATTACAACCGTACCCTGGATGAACTTGGTGTTATGGAAAAGGAAGGCAGCGTCTTTATCCTTCGCCCAAAAACCCCTGTAACGATTGGGCGCTTAGAAAAAGATATAAATAAATTAACAGATCTCTACAATCAGGGATATGAAGATGCAAAGGAACAGTTTGAAAACATCCTAGCCTTTGTGAACAGCTAAAAACTACCACGAGGTTTTTTACCTCGTGGTAGTTTTTTCCTTGCTTGAAAAAAGACATTGCAAAAAAAGATATTACATTGGTTCTTTTCCCTGCATCATTTTACGATATGCAAGTGCTGTCATATGAAACATCCGCTTAAATATTTTTGCGAAATAACTGGCATCCATAAAGCCACATTGTGCCGCAATATCTGTCACATTAAACGTGGTTGTCCCTAATAATTCACATGCTTTCATCAATCGATACTTCATCAAGATCTGCATAGGTGTTTCCTTGATGTTGCGTTTAAAGCATCGTTGTACTTCCCGTTCACTGATATTCACATGATGTGCCAAATCTTGCAAAGTTATTGGCTCATCATAATGCGTTTTTAAATAATTCATCATTTGTTTAATTCTTTCATCTTCTGGATATCTACTTTTTGAATATGATAAAGTTGATATATTCGCTTCTTTTAATATTGTTAAACATACCTTCATCAATTGTTCACGTGCAATAATTTCATATCCAAAGCTCTCTTCATGACATGCCATATAAGCAGATTCAATACAACTTGCCGTTTCTTTACCTAATACCATATAAGGAAGATTATGGTTGGTAATGAGTGGTGTAATATATCGTTTATCATAGACGCTGCCTTCTGCGCCAAATAAATTTTTTGATATCACAAAAGAAAACGCAATACAGGTATCCTTGCTTGTTTGAATGACTTGATGTAAAACACCACCATTGATAAACAAGCCATCGCCAGGGCACAAATGGATACATGTTTGTCCCGCATAGGCATCAAGTTCACCATCTTTCACATAAATCATTTCCATTTCATCATGAAAATGCCATGGGATCTGTCTTGCCGCAAAATGTTCCATATCGTTATAATAAGCAGCAAGTGGAAAGCTGTCTTCTACCATGACATTCAATTGTTTGTTCTGTGCATTCTTTTCTACACTGCATTCTATAATCATATTCTCACCTCAGTCGCTTTTATCCAATCTTTCGGCTATATTATTATAGATTTTATCAGAAATTGTCACTATAATACAAGTATCAGGAGGTTTTTCTTATGAATACAATTGATTTACATATGCATTCCATCTATAGTGATGATGGAGAATATACGCCAACCGAATTAATGAAAATGTGTAAAGATGCCGGTTTAACAACTGTTGCTATCGCAGACCATAACAGCACAAGTGCCATTGCGGAAGCTAAAAAAGCCGCAAAAGCATTAGGTATCAACTATATACCGGCAATTGAATTAGATTGTACGATTCATGGTGTTGATCTTCATGTGCTGGGATATGGCATTGATGAAAACAATCAAGCCCTTTTGGATAACGCAGAATATGTCAAAAAGCAGGCGCAGAATGTAGGAAAGGAACAGATTGAAAAAGTAAAAGCCTTAGGCTTTTATATTGATGAAGATGCATGTTATGCATTATCTCATGAAGGTGTGATTACAGGTGAAATCATCGCAGAAGTTGCCCTGCAGGATGAGCGAAACCATCCACTTATGAAAGAATATCTGCCTGGTGGCTCACGTAGTGATAATCCGTTTGTGAATTTCTATTGGGATTATTGTGCACAGTCAAAGCCAGCATATGTGCCTATTCACTATATTTCATTAAAAGAAGCTGTGGATATGATTCATGCGGCTGGCGGTATCGCAGTGCTAGCACATCCTGGGAATAACACAAAAGAAAACTTATCCTTAATAGACGCAATTTTTGCTTATGATGTAAAAGGCATGGAGGTATATAGCAGTTATCACACACCTGAGCAGATTGCTTTCTATAAAGATTACGCTGAACAACATTATTTAATGATCACCATGGGCAGTGATTTCCACGGTAAAACAAAACCAAGTATTGCATTAGGGGGTAGTCATTGTCCAGATACATCACTTTATGAAAACGCTATTTTATCCTTGATCAAATAAAAAGTACACTTCATCAGTGATCCTAAATAGGTACTTAAAATAAAACAGAGATTTCAAAAATGACTGTACTTATCAATCATTTAGAAATCTCTTTTCGTATATACCCTAAAGCAATAAAAAATCTTCATCACCTAACACTTTTTTCTTTATATATGCATTTTCATATATCTAATTAATGCCTCTTCCCTTTCCTGTAAAGCATAACCTTTTCGCTTCAGCCAATATCCACTGATCCATACATCCTCCTCTTTCAAAGGAAGATAACACATATCATCATCCTTTATAATCAAATTGCCTGCGGTGATGGATAGATATTTTCCACTTTGCAAGGCATCATGAAAACTTCCACGATCCGATACTTTCAACATATCCGGATGCTGGTGTAACCGTAACAATTCCATCAATTTATCCGTGCTTGTATCGTCGTAACAAACAAAAGGATACTTCTTGATATCTAATAGTTTCATGGATGTTTTGTGTGCAGCTTCATGCTGTTTGGACATCAACACATAAACAGGCATATGCTCTTTTAAGATTTGATATTCACACTGATATTTAACCGCATATTTTTGTATACGTTCCTCGCTTTTCCCTAACAAAAACACAATACCCAAGTGATCATTTTGCTGGTTTAACGACTGAAACACTTCTTCATTTCCCATCTCCCGAATCCGATCATTATAACGTTTTCCCTGTTGTGTAAATTGTAGAAAAACACGCATGATCATTGGAGAATAATAACTGGCAAGATTGATATCTTTACATGATGTTTGATTCAGATGATAGATATGATCCAGTTCTGCCAGGATCTTTTTACTACTGACAAGAAACGCTTTTCCCTCATCACTGAACTCAATGCCCTGATAATTTCGATTAATCAAAGTATATCCAAGTTCTTTTTCCAATGACTTGATCATCGTCGAAAGATATGGCTGAGATACATTTAATTTGCCTGCTGCCTCTTTGATAGAATGACATTTTGCGACCATACACATTATTTCTAAATGACGAAAATTCACATACCTCACCTCATTTATACTATAACATATTTGTTATATCCTATAAAACTTTTTGAATATCCTTTCCATTTATATCTATGTTATCATACATCTGAAAGGTGGGATTTTTATGACAAATATCTTACAAAAATCAAATGACATCAAACAACTTTTACAAACATGGCGCAAAGCCTTACATCAGATACCAGAAACGGGCATGCACCTGCCTAAAACAATCGCATATGTCACAAAACAGCTAGATACCATGCAGATTTCCTATCGTATCCTTGACCATGGCGCAGGGATCCTGGCTCAGATTGGTATGGCTTCCTCTCCTTGTATTTTATTAAGAGGGGATATGGATGCTTTACCTATCAAAGAAGAAAGCGGAGAAGCTTTTGCGTCAGTAAATGGCAATATGCATGCCTGTGGACATGATTTACATGCGACAATGTTATTAGGTGCCGCAAAGTTATTAAAAGAAAATGAAAATGAAATTCATGGTTGTGTAAAACTGCTGTTTCAAAGTGGTGAAGAAATAATGGCAGGTGCCAAAGCCGCAATACAGGATCATATATTAGAAAATCCTCATGTGGATGCTGGTTTTGCGACTCATGTTATCTCTAATATTCCAGTTGGTGTCATTGCATATGGAGAACATGCAGCTTCTTCTTCCACATTGTTTGAAATTCACGTGCAAGGAAAAGGCGGTCATGGATCCATGCCAGAACTATGTATAGATCCAATTCAGGCTGCTGTGATGATTTATCAGGGTTTTCAAGGCCTAATCGCAAGAGAATGTGGCGTTAGTGAAGAAGTTATTCTAACCTTTGGACAACTAAGCGCAGGAAACAGTACCAATATCATTCCTGATTCAGCAATATTAAAAGGAACTCTTCGTACATATGATAAAGAAAAACGTGAATACATAAAACAGCGTATGCAGGAAATCACCCAGGGGATTGCCCTTACTACACGTACCACCATCACACTTGATATCTTAAATGAGATGGATGATTTACATTGTGATCCTGCGTTAAATGATTTTTTTGCGCATAGCATTCAGGAATTAAATTCAGACTTCAAAATGATCAATCAGTTACATACTGCTGCATCTGAAGACTTTGCCGCTATCGCAGAATGTATACCATCTAGTTATTTTGCGATTGGTGCCGCGATTGATCCCCCTCAAAACTGTTATGGTCAACATCATCCAAAAGTACGTTTTCATGAAGATGCCCTTGTGATTGGCTGTGCAGCTTACACAAAAGCAGCTCTTGATTATATAGAAAAACAAAGCTAAAACTACCCTTAGCTTTGTTTTTTCATAAAGGATCTTAAACATTTTCCAATGTCACATCTTTTTTCTTTTTACAAAAATCATAAAGAAAATAAATAATACTGATACCCATAACTATCCACATGACATAATCCACAGATCCAAATTGTGTAAGAACGGCCATTGCATTGGCAAACATATGTAACATGATACCACTATAAATATCATGATTTTTCTCTCTTAAAATATATGCCGCAATACTCAAAAGAAACGCCTGAAAGAAGCCATTTAATGAAAAATGTAGAAATCCAAAAATGAAGGCATGTGCCAGCATCGTTTTCCTTCTTGTACTTAACGTAAGAGTATCAAACAAAACTCCACGAAATACAAATTCTTCCACAATTGGTACGAGGAATATCTGATTCAAAATTAATAGGATATTTAACTGTATGGTTGTTTCATCTTTAATGTAATCATTCATAATCGTTTCTAACATATTAGAAAATAAGAAAAATAAACCAATTCCAAATATAATGATAATTCTAATGATTTCTATCCATCCATAAGATGCAATTACTTCTGGTATCCTTTTCTTCAAATTCTTTGTATTATTCAAAAATGACATATCCAGCTGTTTTCGTTTCGCATATATCCAAAATAATGCGCCCAAACAAAGTACGCTCAATATTGATGCTAAAGCAGCGATATGTAGCCCATGCAGGATATCCGCAATAATATACCATCCAATCAATAAACCTAATAATTCTACACATTTTCTCCCTGTCATAATGTTTACCTGTAGCCCTTTCCACCTTCTTGATCATTTCTTATTGGTTTTATGCATTTACCATTAATCCCATTATACTATAGATTGTTATATAAAGCTATTGATAATTATTTTTTATTACTTTCGTATGATATAATGAAGATAAGAAATAATTACAGAAGCATTTTGTAAGAAAGTGAGATATTTTATGAATGAAGATTTCATCAATTTGACAAGTGAAAATTTAGCAAGCGAGCATTTATCATGTATTATCCGTACAAAAAAGGCACATCCTGGTGTAGAGGCAAAACGTCAATGGCTAAGCGAACGTTTAAAAGAAGGACATGTATTCAGAAAGCTTAACGAAAAAGCTACAGTCTTTATAGAATATGCGCCTCTTGAATCTGCCTGGGTTCCCATCATTGGTGATCGTTATTTCTATATTTATTGCTTATGGGCAACTGGCGAATTTAAAGGAAAAGGTTATGGTAAAGCGTTGATGGAGTACTGCATTGCGGATGCAAAAGCAAAAGGAAAATCTGGAATCTGTATGTTAGGCGCAAAGAAACAGAAAGCTTGGCTTACAGATCAGGCATTTGCGACAAAATTTGGTTTTAAAGTGGTGGATACGACTGATAATGGTTATGATTTACTTGCACTTTCCTTTGATGGAAGTAAGCCACAATTTGCAGATCATGCGAAAAATATGGAGATTGATCAAAAAGAATTAACCATTTTTTATGATATGCAATGCCCTTATATCTATCAAACCATAGAAAAATTAAAAGCTTATTGTGAAGAAAAATTTGTTCCTGTTACTTTCCATCAAATTGACACCTTAGAAAAAGCTAAACAATTACCATGTGTTTTCAATAACTGGGCAGCTTTTTATAATGGAAAATTTGAAACTGTCAATTTATTAGCGCCTTCGTTTATTGATCGTATTTTAAAGAAAAAATCATAATAAACATGATTTAGAATATTTCATATTTCACGACAATATTTAAAGAAATGGTTGATTTAGCATGCAGTAAACAAAAAATGACGTAACCCTTTAACTACTGGATTACGTCATTTATATTATTCCTTCTTTAATTCCTTGATGACTATTTTTTTGATGTTCTCTGGAAGTTTCAGCATATTCATTGCTTTATTTATGTCAATATTTGCTGATTCCATTAAGTTTTTTGTCAGTTCAATTGCAGATTTGATTTCTCCTTGCTCGATGCCTTGTTTTAAACCTTGTTCTAAGCCTTGCTCAAATCCTTCTATCAAAATGCTCTCGCCAAGATTACTCATAAAC
>NZ_QVFL01000017.1:0-376 GCF_003434225.1 Absiella sp. AM29-15 | reverse complement strand
TCAAAATGCTCTCGCCAAGATTACACATAAACGTGTACCTCCTTATTTATCTTCTGTATCATCATTGTATCAAATCTTATTTTTTTGTCCATCACATTATAATGTATATCTTTTGACATCATATAGTAAACAAAAAATGACGTAACCCTTTAACTACTGGATTACGTCATTTATATTATCCCTTCTTTAATTCCTCGATGACTATTTCTTTGATGTTCTCTGGAAGTTTCAGCATATTCATCGCTTTACTTATGTCAATATTTGCTGATTCCATTAAGTTTTTTGTATGTTCGATTGCAGATTTGATTTCTCCTTGCTCGATGCCTTGTTCAAGTCCTTCTTTCAAAACGCTCTCGCTTAGATTACACATAAACTC
>NZ_QVFL01000016.1:0-120653 GCF_003434225.1 Absiella sp. AM29-15 | reverse complement strand
TCCGGTGCTAATGTTTAATTATTTTTAAGACATTTTCATTTTTGCTTGACATGGATTTTAAACAAAAAACAGTAAATATCCCATAATCAATGTGACAGCAATGGTAAAGATGATTGGCTTTTCTACATCCTCATGCATATTTCTCATCATTAAGATCTGGGTAAAACTAACACCGGCATAAACAAGCAAAGCACCTGTTTTTGCGATAAACATTAGTCCTGGGAATACCAAAGACAGCAGAAAGAAGAACAGGATGCCTGCTACTCCATAGATAATCAATTTTCTGTATTTCTTTTTCATGTTATCACCATTAGTAGGATATCATGTATTTTTTAATTTTACAATCATCAGTTTTTATTTTCACATGAAATCACATTGTTTTTTTGATGTAAAAAGAACGTGACAGGAATCACGTTCTTCTCACTAGGTTATCGAAAGGAAATCGATATGAATAAATTCAGAAAGCTTATGCAATCTAACAATTAAAGGAAGGAATGTAAAGAATGCACAATCTTTCTTCTTATCATAATAGAGCCAATATTATGATATCAGAAATAAGGTACTTATTTCTGTAAATATAATAACATTTTTGTTGCCAACTGTAAACCCTTCCATTGAATTTTCAGTGATTTTCTTATAACAAATTTCGCAAGATTCCTAAAATATAATGATCTATGTATATTTTTGTTTTTCTGTGAAACCGAAAAAAAGCCAGCATTTCTGCTAGGCTTTCTATGTTATTTATTCTGGATATATTCATCAATTGCTTTCGCTGCAGTTTTACCTGCACCCATAGCTAAGATAACCGTTGCGGCACCTGTTACAGCATCCCCGCCGGCAAATACGCCATCACGTGTAGTTGCTCCGTTTTCATTTGCAATCAGACAGCCTTTACGATTTGTTTCCAAGCCTTCTGTAGTAGAGCGGATCAATGGATTAGGACTTGTTCCAATTGCCATAATCATACAGTCTACATCTAATACAAAGTTGCTGTCTTTGATTTCAACTGGACGACGTCTGCCGCTTTCATCAGGTTCTCCAAGCTCCATCTTCACACATTCCATACCTTTAACCCAGCCATTTTCATCACCAAGTACACGTACAGGATTTGTCAACAGATTAAAGACAATACCTTCCTCCATCGCATGTTCTACTTCTTCTTTACGTGCAGGAAGTTCTTCCATACTACGACGGTAAACAATTGTTACTTCTTCTACGCCTAAACGTTTTGCACAACGTGCAGCATCCATAGCAACATTACCACCACCAACAATCACAGCACGTTTTGGATGCTGAATTGGTGTATCACTGCCTTCTTTATAAGCCTTCATCAGGTTACAACGTGTTAAGAATTCATTTGCGGAATATACACCTTTCAGGTTTTCACCAGGCATATTCATAAAGTTAGGAAGACCTGCACCACTACCGATAAATACAGCTTCATAACCTGCATCAAATAAATCATCCACAGATTCACTGCGTCCGATTACCATGTTTGTTTCAATATCTACACCCATGTTCTTTAAGCCTTCGATTTCATTTTGTACGATTGCTTTTGGTAAACGGAATTCAGGAATACCATACATCAATACACCACCTGCAACATGTAATGCTTCAAATACAGATACATGATAACCTTTTTTTGCTAAGTCACCAGCACAGGTAAGCCCTGCAGGACCTGCCCCAACAACAGCTACTTTATGACCATTGCTTTCTGGTTTCACAATTTCTTCTTTTACATTTTCACGATGCCAGTCCGCAACAAATCGTTCCAAACGTCCAATCGCTACTGCTTCCCCTTTTACGCCACGCACACATTTACTCTCGCATTGTGTTTCCTGAGGACATACACGTCCACAAACAGCAGGCAAAGAGCTTGTCTGGTGAATGATCTGGTAAGCTTTTTCAAATTCACCCAGTTTTACCTGTTCGATAAAATCAGGAATATTGACAGACACTGGACATCCACTGATACAAGGTTTTGTAGGACAATGCAGACAGCGTTCTGCTTCCTCCATCGCCATTTCTTTTGTATATCCAAGTGTAACTTCATCAAAGTTATTTCTTCTTACTTCTCCATCCTGTACAGGCATTTCTACCTTTTTTAAAGACATATTAGGCATTATTGTGCATCTCCTTTCTTCAACAGATTACATGTAGCTTCTCTTTCTCTTGCTTCAAAGTCACGATATGTTGCTCCACGACTCATTGCTTCATCAAAGTCTACTTCATGACCGTCAAAGTCAGGTCCATCTACACAGGCGAATTTTGTCTTTCCACCAACGGTTAAACGACATCCTCCACACATTCCTGTACCATCGATCATAATTGGATTCATAGATACAGTCGTCTTGATATTGTATTTCTTTGTCAACTGGCAAACAAATTTCATCATGATTAATGGTCCAATCGCGATAACTTCATCAAATGTTTCACCTTGATTAATCAAATCTTCCAACACATTGGTAACAAGTCCTTTGGTACCTGTACTTCCATCATCGCTGACAAGATATGCATGATCACTGACATTCTTGAATTCATCTTCTAAAATCACAAGGTCTTTATTTCTAAAGCCAGTGATAACAGTTACTTCAGCACCATTTTCGTGCAACGCTTTTGCTGTAGGATACGCAATGGCACATCCTACACCTCCACCAATAACGCAGACCTTTTTTAAGCCTTCAATATTAGATGGTTTTCCTAAAGGACCTACAAAGTCCTGGATGTAGTCATTTTCATTTAATTCATTCAACAGCATGGTTGTCTTTCCAACAATCTGGAATATGATTGTGATTGTGCCATTTTCTCTGTCATAATCAGCAATCGTCAATGGAATTCGTTCTCCATTTTCATTAACACGCAAAATAATAAACTGACCAGCTAATGCTTTCTTTGCAACCGCTGGAGCTTCTACGACCATTTTTGTAACCGTAGGATTCAAAATTTCTTTCTTAATAATCTTGTACATGGTTTCTCCTCTCTATAGCTCTACATTTTGTAAACCGTTACAATTTTCCTATTACTATTTTACTATGTTCACTAAGTGAATACAATAGTAATATACCACAAACCCATCATTTAGTAAACCGATTTACTAAATTTCATCTGACATTAGATTTTGATGGATCATCTGTAAAACTTTTTGAAGCTCTTCATATGGAATCTGCCCTGGTGCACTTTGTCCATGCATTGTAGCAAATGTGATGGATGAACCAAAAATCTCTCCACTGATCCTTGACAATAATCCTTGTTTGCCCATGGATATCGTCACTAATGCCTGCTTTGGCACTCTGGATTTCATCTGTTGTGTCACTTCTAACAGTGTTAACAGATCTTCTTCATTTTTTGGCATAACCGCAATCTTTAAAATATCTGCTTCCATTCGTTTCATGGTCATCAATCGTGTCATTAATTCTTCTTTCCCCGGTGTTCGATGAAAGTCATGATTACTCATAATCACATGAATGCCATAGATATGCGCAGTCGCAATCAATTCTTTTAATCTTAGTTTATCCATGAACAATTCTAAATCAATCATATCCAGATGTCTGCTTTTGATCAAAGCTTTATTCATGTCAAAATAAAGATTATCATCGAATGCAATCGGATTGCCGCCTTCTCTACCTGTTCGAAAGGTACATAACAAAAGTGTATCTGCTAAATGCTTTTTCAGCGTTTCCGCAAAAGAAACCACACGCTTTATGTCAAATACATTTTCATAATGATCCATTCTCCATTCTGCGATATCCACATGCTTTGCGGCAATTTCATCAGCTTCTTTTATCAGCTGTTCTTCATTTGCACTGCACATAGGTACACAGATTTTCGGTATGCCATCACCAATCGTAAGATTTTTGATTTTCAACATACAACATGCCCCTTTCACTAGAACATTATAGTCGAAATTTGTCAATTCGTCTATTCTTTTTGATAGATTTTTCATTTTTTGTTACATTATTTTCATAAAAATTACATAAAAACACTTGCTTTTTTTCAATAGATACGGTATGCTAGAGGCAATTGGAGTGGTATTTATGATGAAACAAACATCTTCTAAATTTTATTTTTACTTTAGATAGCCCTGATAAAGCCATGTAACAAATGGTTATTTTGTATTTATCAGGGCGTAACAAAGCATCGAGGCAAATGACCGTGATGCTTTTCTTTTTATATCATGATACTTTCCGAAAAAAAGGGGTGAAGTTATGAAATATGGACTGATTGGAGAACATTTATCGCACAGTTTTTCCAAAGAAATCCACGAAAAACTGGCAGATTACACATATGATTTATGTCCGTTAACAAAAGAAGAATTTCCAGTATTCATGAAGCAGCATGATTTCAAGGCAATCAACGTGACGATTCCTTATAAGATTGATTGTATGGCTTATCTTGATGAAATTGATGAAAAAGCGCAGGCTATTGGCAGTGTGAATACGATCGTCAACCGTGATGGCAGATTATATGGGTATAACACCGATTATGATGGATTCGCTTATATGTTAAAACGCCATGATGTTCCCATCCAAGGTCAAAAGGTATTGATGATTGGCGATGGTGGTGCCGCTAAGGCAATCACAAAAGTTTTAAAAGATTTCCATGCAAAAGAAATTTTAAAGGTACGCCGTTCAAAAAGTGCAAATACCATCAGTTATGATGAAGTCTATCAGCAGCATATGGATGCAGATATCATCATTAATACATCTCCAAGTGGGATGTATCCCCATGATGATGATTGCCCACTTGATTTAACTGCCTTCAAAGATTTAAAATATGTGGTGGATATTATCTATAATCCACTTCGTACCTCCCTTTGTGTACAGGCAAACAATCAGAATGTACCTTCCATTGGTGGTCTGGAGATGCTGATAGCGCAGGCAAAAGTTGCTGTTGAACACTTTTTATCAACAAGCATAGAAGATCATGCTATTCACGAAATATATCGTGATATGATGAAGGAAATGACATCCATTGTATTGATTGGAATGCCAAGCAGCGGTAAATCCAGTATTGGCAGACAATTAGCAGAAGATCTGCATAAAGAATTCTATGATGTAGATACACAAATAGAACAGATTGCTCAAAAATCAATCAAAGACATTTTTCAGGATGAAGGTGAAGCATACTTCCGTGATTTGGAAACCAAAGTAATCTTGCAGCTGTCACAGAAAAAACAGGCTGTGATTGCGACAGGTGGCGGCAGCATTTTAAGAAAACAAAACGTTAATGCTTTAAAACGAAATGGTATGCTTTGTTATATCAGACGGGATATTGACAAACTGTTAGTAGACGATGCACGTCCTTTATCAAAGAGTAAAGCTGCCATACAGGAAATGCTGGATATAAGAGCGCCGTTATATGAAGCAGCTGCAGATATCTGCATTGAAAACAATAACGATCTTGATACTGTCATAGAAATGATCAAACAAATGTTTGATGCATATTGTCAAAAATTATAAAGAAAGAAGAGGGATAAACTTATGATTATTACATTAAAGAAGGATGCACCTAAGGAAGAGGTCAATAAGCTTGTTAAAAGCTTTGAAAACAAAGGCTTATCTGTTACCATGATTTATGGTGACAACTACAATGTCTTTGGTTTGGTCGGTGATACCAGCAAGGTGGATGAAAAGCTGGTCAAAGCACATCCATTTGTAGAAAATGTGACACGTATTGCAGCACCATATAAAAAAGCCAACCGTTTATTTCACCCGGCTGATACGATTGTTGATGTTGCCGGCATTAAAATTGGTGGTCATGAAAAAATTGTTGTGATTGGCGGACCTTGCTCCGTAGAAGGTGATACGCAGATCATGGAAATCGCAAAAGCTGTCAAAGAAGCCGGTGGCGATATGTTAAGAGGTGGCGCGTATAAACCAAGAACCAGCCCTTATGCATTCCAGGGTATGGGCACAGAAGGTGTCAACTGTATGGTTCACGCAAGAGAAACCTATGGACTTCCTATCGTTAGTGAACTCATGAGCGCTGATAAACTGGATGAATTCATTGAAAACGTAGATTTAATTCAGATTGGTGCCCGTAATATGCAAAACTTTGATCTGTTAAAAGCAGTTGGTAAGACCAATAAGCCAGTCCTTTTAAAACGTGGGCTTGCCAACACGATTGAAGAATGGATCATGGCTGCGGAATACATCATGTCAGAAGGAAATGAAAATGTTATCTTCTGTGAACGTGGTATCCGTACATTTGAAACATATACAAGAAACACTTTGGATTTAAGTGTTGTGCCAATCATCAAAGAGAAAACGCATTTACCAATCATCATTGATCCAAGTCATGCGACTGGTGACTGGAAACTTGTTGAGAGTGCTTCCCTTGCCGCTATCGCTGCAGGTGCTGATGGTTTGATTATTGAAGTACACAATGATCCGGAAAACGCATGGAGTGATGGTGCCCAGTCATTGAAACCAGAACGTTTTGCGGAAGTTATTCGTAAAGGCAGAAAAATTGCCAATGTTATTGGCAGAGAGATGTAATACCAAAAGAAACAGAGGATGGATATCTGTATGGATCATCCTCTGTATTCTTTTAGGCCTATTATCAAGAAGCACTCTTCCCCTTCCCACTTTCTTTCATGCATATGGTGGGGATACATTATGGGCATCCATGTTTTACTTTATCTTTTTATGGCTCTTGCCAGATAAAAAAGCATCTTTCATTTTAATTGTCACTATCATATTTTCCTTTATGATTGAGTTTTCTCAAATGATTGATGTAGCATGGTTAAATGCTTTACGTCAAACACCTTTACGCCTATTATTAGGTCAGGGCTTTTTGATGAGTGATTTACATTGTTATGTAGTTGGTGCTATTTTGGCTTTTGTTCTCGATCAATATGTCATATTTAAAAAGAATCAACGCATTTAAACGTTGATTCTTTCTTTATTTTTTAATTGTCTGGATAGCAATACATCCAGGTCCACCCTGTGTGATAAAGGCAGGAGATAGTTCTAATAACTGAATTTCTGTATCATGGAAAACAGCTTTGATCTGTTCCATGATTTTTTTTGCATCTGCCAAAGCATCCGCATGGGATACATAAATCATATAATCATGATTGACTCCCATTTCTTTAAACTTCTCCATTATTTCAGATACGGCCTTGCTTAATGTCCGTTTGATCGTATATTTATCTAATCGTTTACCATCATCTACCTGCTGCATAACAGGTTTTAATTTTAACAATCCACCAATACTTGCAGCAGCTGGTTTTAAACGGCCTCCACGTTTTAAAAACGAGAAGTCTTGTGGAATCAGAAAAGACTGCATATGTGCAATACTTTCTTCCAGTTTCTCAATAATCACCTGAATAGGTTCTTGCGCATCACGTAAACGTACTGCTTTTTCCACAAGATAACGATGTGGTCCACATAATGTTTTAGAATTTAAAACATGAATTCTTTCTTTTTCTGGCATTTGTTCACGAGCCATCGTTGCTGTTTCATAGGTTCCAGATAAACCATCTGCCATACAGATGCTTAATACATCATTCCCCTGTGCACGTTCAAATGCTTCAATGACATCCCCAATCGGAGGTTGTGAAGAAGATGGCACATGTCCATTCTTTACACTTTCTAAAAATTCGTTTGTGTCAAAGCATAAATCACGCAAATGGTGATCATCTACGCTTACACATAGTGGCAATACATCAATGTTCATACGTTTTCCTTCTTCAATTGTAAATAAGGCTGACGTATCTGTAATAATCTTAATCATAGGCTGCTCTCTTTCATCCAACTAATTTCATACGCTCTTTATAATCCGGCATATAATTTTCTATAATGTGATAAAATGCTTTGGAATGGTTTGGCTGTATAAAGTGTACAAACTCATGCAATACCACATATTCAATAAACTCAAATGGATAATGAATCAACTTCTTGTTTAATGTAATACTGTTCTTTGCCGGTGTACAGCTTCCCCAACGGCTTTTCATATCCCTGATTTTAATCTGTGGGAATGGTAACTGATAATCATGCAGAGATTTATGTGTCATCATTGCAACATCGGTATATACATCCTTGCACAGTTTATCTAAAAACTGTCTGATGACTTTATCTATATCGCTGCCTTCCTTCATCTGTACATACAGATACTGGTTGTCATAGCTTACATGATTGTATTTCCCCTTGCTTTTCTTGATCTTTAAATCGTTTCCAAACAATAGGATATGCGTATCGCTGATCATGGTTTTCGCATTCTGTTCCATCACCGACTTTTGATGTTCAATGATCCATGAGATCTTGCTGCTCACAAAATCATCAATCTTTTCCATCGGTATAAAAGGATTCGCACTTACCACAACTTCTCCCTTTGGAGATATACGCATATTTATATTTTTTACCTGTTTGATAACCAGTGTATAGGTAATCGGATATTTTTTACACTGGATGACTTTCTTTTCTATACTCATATCAACAACATCCTCAATCTCTATATGCGTGTCTATTATTATCGCATAATTTGTCGAAAAAAGGAATAAGTTTTTCTATTGAAAATCATATATTTTGCTTACAATCATTTACATTTAGTTTTCTATTCATTTTATGATAAAATACATCTGGTGATGAATATGAAAAAAGTAAATCCTTTCCCTTTCAGTGATGACAACAAGCGTTATCATACATGGAATTATTATTTAAAGCATCAATATCATGAAAAAGTATTTAAAGTAGCATTAAACGCAAATTTCTCCTGTCCTAACCGTGATGGAACTTGCGGCGTTGGTGGATGCAGCTTTTGTGGGTCTCTTGGTTCTGGAGAATATGCTGGGGATATTCATGAAGATCTATTTGCGCAATTTGAAGAGCGTAAGGCGATGATGAAACGCAAATGGCCTGATGGCAGTGCCATCGCTTATTTTCAAGCATATACAAATACATATGCGAAACTAGACACCTTAAAGAAAACCTTTGATCCCTTTGTGAATCGTGAAGATGTAGTAGCCTTAAGCATTGCGACACGTTGCGATTGTTTAGAAGATGATAAGATTGCATATCTTCAATCTTTAACGAAACAGAAAGATATTTGGATAGAATTGGGATTACAAAGCATACATGATGAAACAGCGAAACGAGTAAACCGTGGGCATGATTATCAGACTTTTTTAGACTGTATCCAACGTTTAAAGCATACGGATTTAAAAATCTGTATACATATCATTAATTCCCTGCCTTATGAAAGCAAGGAAATGATGTTAAATACTGTACGTGCAATCGCAGATCTGCCCATTCATGCTGTAAAGATACATATGTTACACATTATGGAAGATACCCAGATGGCTAAAGAGTACAAAGAGCATCCATTCCCTATTCTAACAAAAGAGGAATATATTGATGTTGTGGTATCTCAATTAGAGCTTCTTCCTCCTGAAATCATCATTCAGCGATTAACGGGTGATGGTGTAAAGGATAAATTGATTGCGCCTGATTGGACATTAAAAAAGGTTGTTGTCTTAAATGATATTGATAAAGAAATGGTACGCCGCAACACGTGGCAGGGCAAGCATTATAAAAAATCTGTATAATGCTTTTTTCACGTTTTATTCATGGATGCATATCTTAAACATAGAGGTGATGCATTTGAAATGTGCAGGAATCATAGGTCGTTTAGAGGATTTTGAGGATCAAAAGAAATGGTTTGTGAATGCGTCTTATGTAAAAGCGATAGAAGCACTTGGATGGAGTATTTATCCTATTGTATCCAACACATCCTTGGTTCATGCATTAACGATATGTGATTGTTTGATCATACCTGGTGGATATGATGTACAGGGGTATTATGTACAAGAAGAAAAAAGAGCGGAATGTACGTATTATGCTTCCATGATGGATCATTTTGATTTTATCGTACTAGACGCCTTTGTGAAACAGAAAAAACCAATTCTTGGTATTTGTCGTGGTATACAAATCATTAATTTATATTTTCATGGTTCTTTATTAACACATATGAATGAGAAAACGCATGCGAAAAATCATATGCATTCCATTTATTTTGCTAGTGGCAGTGTTTTGACACAGTTATATCAAACACCATGCATCGTCAACAGTTATCATCATCAGGTGATTGGCAAATTAGGGGATGATTTACAATCCCTTGGATATAGTGAAGAAATGTATGTAGAAGCCATTGCACATAAAAAGCTGCCTATCTTAGGTGTACAATGGCATCCGGAAAAGATGGATGATGATCAGATCTTACCTTATTTTTTTGATATTCTTTGTGCCTGAAGTTTTCTTCTAGTTTTCACCCATTCATATATCATCCAGACCAGAATCAAGATGGAAATCCATATGCCAAAGCGATCAACATTGATCATGGTATGAAGACGGTTTAAACAATACGTAACCAACAAACTTCTCAATAATCTAGCAATACCATCACTTAATGTGAATTTTAAAAATGGCATATGCGTAAAGCCAGCAAGATAAGCTAATAGAAAATCAGGAAGTGGTGTTATGCCGCCGATAAAAACCGCAATGACACCATAACGCTCCATCAATGCTTCCCCTTTTTCAATATCCTCTTTGGCAGCGATATTTTTTAATACTGATGAACCTATACGCCAAGCCAGCAGATAACCAATAGCACCTCCGATACAGGTGCCTGCCGCACCAATCATAGAATACCATATCCATTTTTGTGGACTCTTTAAGCACAATGGCACAAGTAGTACTTCTAAAGATGGAAGTGGCAGAAATGCCTTTAAAATTGAATACAGGAATAATCCTGCATCTTCAAATATAAGAAAAAAATTCTGAATGTTCATGAAATCTCCTCATTTCATGATATGCTTCAGAATTTTTTATATGAGTTCTTTTAAATTATGTACGATGATATCTGGCTGGATATCCATGCGTTTTGCGTCATGTTCATCATGAACGCCACTGGTCACAAAAATCGTTTCCACCTGATTTTGTATACCAAACAAAATATCTGTTTCCAGATTATCTCCTATCATCACACAATCACTTGCGTCAACATGGGCAAAGCTTAACGCTTCTTTCATCATTGCTTCATTTGGTTTCCCAATGATCAAGCCTTCAGATTCACTGGCATATTGAAACATTGCGACGATTGCCCCATTGCCGATTCGATAACCATCTCCATGTGGAAGTCTTCGATCAGCATTTGTACCTATCAAAGTAGCACCTTTTTGTATCAGGTTAAATGCTTTACAATACTGTTCATAGCTTGCATGTACATCTAAACCAATAAATACATGATCCGCTTCCTGTTCATCAATTATAAATCCCTGTTCAAGAAGGGCTTCCTTCATTCCTTCCTGTCCAATATAATATGCTTTATTGCCTTTTAAATAACGTTTCGCATATGCAGCCGAAGCCATGGCACTGGTAAAGAAAGCTTCATCACGTATACCATGAAATCCCATACGTTCCATCTTTTCACGATTTTGAGCATGCGTACGCATCGCATTATTGGTAATGAAATAATAAGGGATATCCTGTGCAATTAGATAATCAATAAATTCAATCGCACCATCAATTAATTCATCCCCGCGATACATTGTCCCATCTAAATCAATAAAGCAGGTTTTATCCTTCCAGGACATATTATATACTCCTCATATACATGCCCTGATAATGATCAAGGTATGCTTCTTCTTCAAATTCGTTTTCTTTCATGATCTCCATAAACAGATACATACATAATGCATAAATACTGCCAAAAACACCATTTGAGAAATTCACGGTACAGCTATCCTCCTCAATCGTAAATTCTGCGACCTGCATCTGACGATCAAAGATGATAACACTGCGTTTTGCGGCATGTCTGCCTCCATAAATATGATACGTTACATCATGATAAATCATATCGAATCCGTTTTTACTTTTACGCAGTTCCCCAATTTTTTCTTCCTGTTCATACATTGTGAATTCATGTGATTTCAATACTGGCAGAATATGATACCATTTTTTGATTTGATAAAAACTTAGTACTACATCTTCATATGGATTTTTTAGTAAGATGTTGATCAAGTTACCTTCTTTTTCCTGTACAATGGTATAAATCAAATGTCCGTTTTCCTGTACCTGATATATATCATCCTGCTTGACAAGTGTAAACAGCATATGTAGCTCCTCCTTTTAAAAAAGCTCTTGGTAAGTATCAAGAGCTTCATGTATGAGTATATTGTTCATCATACGTCTTTCTTACAGAAACATTATAAGGAAATTTGTATGATTTTGCAAGGTTATTTAAATAGGAAACTTAACAGTGGTTCCATTTCCATTAAGACAGGAGCTAAAATCAAAGAGATGACAGACATCAATTTGATCAAGATATCCATTGCCGGACCTGCTGTATCTTTGAATGGATCCCCTACAGTATCTCCGGTAACTGCTGCTTTATGTGCTTCACTGCCTTTTCCACCATGGTGTCCACTTTCGATATACTTCTTTGCATTATCCCAAGCACCACCTGCATTGGCCATAAATACCGCTAACATAATGGCAGACATCAATGCCCCTACAAGTAGACCACCTAATCCCTTCGTACCTAATAAGATTCCACAAAGAATTGGTGATATTACAGCAATACATCCAGGCAGGATCATTTCTTTCAAGGCTGCCTGTGTGGAGATATCTACGCATTTTGCATAATCTGGTTTACTGGTTCCTTTCATGATGCCAGGATCTGCTTTAAACTGTCTTCTTACTTCATCAATCATCTGATTTGCAGCTTTTCCAACTGATTTGATGGTTAAGGAGGTAAAGAAGAATGGGAGCATCGCACCAATTAACAATGCGACAATCACTCCTGGTTCTAACAGGGATATGACTTCAAGCTGAGCAACCTGTGCATAGGCAACAATCATCGCCAATGCAGTAAATGCTGCTGAACCAATACAGAAACCTTTTCCAACGGCAGCAGTTGTATTTCCTACGGAATCCAATCGATCGGTAATTTCTCTAACTGCTGGTTCCATATCTGCCATTTCCGCAATACCACCTGCATTATCAGCAATAGGTCCATATGCATCTACGGATACTGTGATTCCTGTTGTGGACAACATGCCAACTGCACCTAAAGCAATACCATACATGCCAAAGAACATATAGCTGGCAGCAATACCTGCCGCTAACAGCAGAATCGTTAATGCTGTGGACTGCATTCCGATACTAAATCCGGAAATAATATTTGTCGCATGTCCAGTCAGACTTTGTGATGCGATTTCCTGTACATGTTTATATTCATCACTGGTATAATATTCTGCGATTTTACCAATGATGACCCCTACTACCAAGCCACTTAAAATGGAATAGAATGGATAAGCACTTTTAAAGACCATCTGTGATAATAACAAAGAGCCAACCAGTACGACAAGTGTTGCGACATATGTGGCAATACTTAATGCCTTTTGTGGATTCTGCCATTCTTTCATACGCACAAATACCTGTGCCGCAATGGATGCGATGATTCCTAATGCACAAACCATAATTGGAAATACACTTCCAGCAATGCCTACCGATTTACCTGATACAGTAAGTACGATACCAAGGGAAATTGCGGATACGATTGCGCCAACATAGGATTCACACAAATCACTTCCCATACCTGCGATATCTCCTACATTATCTCCTACATTATCTGCGATAACTGCAGGATTTCTTGGATCATCTTCAGGGATGCCGCTTTCGACTTTACCAACCAAATCGGCGCCAACATCTGCTGCTTTGGTATAAATACCACCGCCAACTCTGGCAAACAAAGCAATCATGGAGCAGCCTAAGCTGTATCCTGATACCACATGTGCAGATAATGCATAATTATGGGAAAACAGATAAAATCCTAAAAACAGAACTGTTAATCCTAATAAGCCAAACCCTACAACACATAAACCAAGTACGCTTCCTCCACTAAATGCAATACGTAAAGCTTTTGGCATGCCTTTATCATGCGCTGCCTGAGATACTCTGGCATTTGCTTTGGTTGCGGCCTGCATACCACAGAAACCAGCAACTCCACTGCATAATGTTCCAATAATAAAACAGAACGCTGCTCCCATTCCCACACCATCTACATTTTGTAAAGCCGGTATAAAGCCAAGGGATGCCAGCAATACTGCAATCACGATCACAAAGATAATGATGACACGGTATTCTCTGCCTAAAAATGCCATTGCTCCCTCATGAATAAATCCTGAAAGCTTGTCTAACATACGCATGTGAATTTTTTCTCTTTTGATATTTTGAAAAAGAAAAAAAGCATACACCAGCGCTAGACACGCAAGCAAGATTGCAGCCATTAAAAAATAGACTGCATTTTCGTCGTTTATCATATTATTTTTCCTCCATTGTAAGCGATTACACTTCTTACTGAATATTATAGCACTTTCAAAAGGAAAAGCAATATTTTATGAATACTTTACGACATTTTTTGATTAATCTTTTTATAATAGAAAATTAACAATAAAGGTACAATGGAGAATATTGCCACTAAATATAAAGTCATATCGTAACCAATGCTGCTTGCCAGAAAACTGGTAATCAATGGTGTAATCAAGCCGCTAAAGCCAATAAAAACAGCCATTGCAAACATCTGGGCACTGCTTGCCACCTTTTCCCCACTTACTTCTTTAATCAACAATTTGCTTGTCAACATGATTATTGGTAATGTCACAATCTGAAGACCTGCAGTTCCTATGATCAGCCATGGCGAATGAAAAAAGCCATACAGAAAAAATTTTACTGCATACATGACTGTGCCAAACCACAATAATGTAAAAGGTTTAAATCTCTTTAGTATTTTTGCGGATATCAAAAACAAAGGCGCTTCCATAAAAGACTGTAATGCCCATTTGATTCCTATCTGGGTACTGTTTGCGTGAATATCCAGCATCTTATCAATGACAACATATTGATCTGCTGTTCCAATCATATAAATAAATAGATATATACATACCAGCAGAAGATAGCGTTTATTCTTAAAAAATCCTTTGATATCTTCCATACGCATAGCTCTGCCGTTTTTCTTTGCATCACTGCTTGTTTTTATCAAATATAATAAAACAATGGATATGATAGAAAAACTAATCAATAACGATATGTATGAAAAATGGGATACTAGATAGCCTGCGATGGGAGAACCAATGGTTAGTCCCAATGCCCCGAAACAACGTAGCACACCGTAATGTTCACTGTCCAATTCCAACATCCATGTTTCATCTAATCCCATAATGACTTTTACCATACCACCCATAAAGGATACTGTAAAGATATGGTAATAAAATACGCGCTGTTGATATAAAAACATCGCAAAACTTGCGGCGATCAAAATGACATACGCCAATAAGAAAAAACGGCGAATCTTTTGAAAACGATCGCAGAGATAGCCAAATAAGAACTGTCCAATGATGGATACAATTGCATTTCCTGCTAAAATCCAGCCACGTTCTACCACGCTGTAGCCTAACTTCGTTAAATATGGTATCATTTGTGTGTTTACCATGGATATTGCCACAAAAACAAAAAAGTTTAATGCGTATAATTTCCATTTCATATGTTTTTCTATGATCATCACATCCCGTCTTAGTATGTTTATGATCAAAAAAAATATGCACAGGCTTTCTTATAAAAACAAATTCGTGTATAATGTAGGCAAACATCAGGAGGTGTTTTCTTATGTCAGATACGATACAAACAAAGGAAATATTAGCTGAAACGTTAAAACTTTTAACAAATAAAAAAAGCTTTGCGAAAATCACAATCGCTGATATCACTAAAACAAGTGGATTTAACAGACAGACTTTCTATTATCATTTCCGTGATAAATATGAATTGTTGGAGTGGATTTATCGCCATGATGCACAACAGATATTTGATCATCATATTAGTTTTGAAAACTGGCATCGCTATATGGCTGCCTTATTAACGCATATCAAACAGGATAAGACGTTTTATCAGAATACGATTAGTTGTGATGATACAGTATTTAAGGAATTCATCTTTTCCATGACAAAATCAATATTTTTTCTTGCCATAGATGCACTTGACCTGCATCATCAGATATCTGAAAATGACAAGAATTTCTATAGTGAATTTTTCAGTTTTGGCATTGCTGGTGTCATTGGCAACTGGGTAAAGACAGATATGAAAGAAACCCCGGAAAAGGTTGCCAGCAACTTGAAAAGTCTAGCGCAGGATAGTGAAAAGCTGGCTTATGAGCGCTATCGTGAATCTTATAAAATTATGAAGGAGGAATCATAGATGAAACAAAAAGTAGAAGATTATTTTGAACGGTGCGGTGGTAAAGGATGGATGCATATTGAACGTTTACTAGTTCCTGAAGAATTAGGTCCTCATGTAAAGATGTATGCCAAAGTTACCATTGATCCCCATAGTTCATTAGGCTACCATGAACATCATGGAGATGGTGAAAGCTATTATATCCTGGAGGGAGAAGCAATTTATCAGGATCATGATAAAAAACGTATATTAAAACCAGGAGATGTGACCTTTACAGCGGATGGTTTTGGTCATGGCATTGAAAATCCTAAAGATACACCGCTTGTATTTATGGCACTTATCATTAATAACGACGAAAGACTGGATTAACCAGCCTTTTTTTGAAAACATAATAGAAACCCAGGCAGCATAAATACGATATATGGCAAGCCATATAATGAGTACAGCGGATAACGAATGATTCCGGGCACAAATTTTATTGTGTGAAACAGAAACGTATCCATCGTCAGGATAGTATATCCTAAAAGGATGATTACCCCCAGCCAGTATAGAATCGCTGTTTCTTTTTTGATGCGTGTTTGAAAACAGGCATATCCAAGATATGCAAAGGCAAAAACAAGTGTCAAATATTTGATGATCAGTAACACTGGCTTCATCACATGCATAATAGACAAGCTAATGCTGATGATAAAGCATATGCTGGAAATGAAGAATGCTTTTTTCATTCTTCTATTACCTTATAGATCAAATCATGTTTCTCTACTGGTGTTTTTGTAAAGTGATAAGAAGCATAAAAATCATCAAGCCAATGAGGAGGCAATGCGTGATTAATGTGTACATAGGCGAGAATATCGCCTTTTTTTACATAATCACCATCTTTTTTCTGAAGTACGATGCCAACGGATGGATCAATGATATCTTCTTTCACCTGACGACCTGCGCCAAGCTGCATGGCAAGGGTACCTAATGATAATGCATGAACCTCTTCTACATAGCCTTCTTCCCTGCTTTTGATTTCTAATATTTCTTTTGCCTGTGGCAGGGTTTCAGGATGTTTGATCATCTGAATATCTCCATGCTGTGCTTCTACCATATCTATTAGTTTTTGTAAAGCAGAACCATTATGAACAGCTGTTTCAAGCATTGTTCTGGCTTCAGATTCATTTTCTGCTTTTTTTGCCTGCATCAGCATGATGCTTCCTGCCTTTAAACAAAGCTCATAAAAATCCTTTGGACCTTCTCCTTTTAAAGTCGCAATGGCTTCTTTCACTTCTAATGCATTACCGATTGCATTGCCTAAGGGCTCATTCATATTGGAAATCATTGCCCGTACATCTTTATGAAAATGTTTTCCAATGGAAATCATGGTTTTCGCAAGCTTTTCAGCATCCTCCTTTGTCTGCATAAAAGCTCCTTCCCCAAATTTAACATCTAGTAAAATCGTATCCGCACCACATGCTAATTTTTTTGACATGATGCTAGAGGCAATTAAGGGAATTGAATTCACTGTCGCAGTCACATCACGTAATGCATATAACTTTTTATCAGCTGGCACAAGATTCCCGCTTTGACCAACAATTGCCAATCCAATGGAATTGATTTGATGTTTAAAGCTTTCCATATCCATATTGATTTGAAAGCCTTTGATACTTTCTACTTTATCAAGTGTTCCACCTGTGTGTCCAAGACCTCTGCCACTCATTTTCGCAATCTTAACACCACAAGCCGCCACCATTGGCGCAAGGGCTAAACTCGTCTTGTCCCCGACCCCACCGGTAGAATGTTTATCACATTTGATGCCAGCAATATCTGATAGATCCATGACTTCCCCGCTATACAGCATTTCTTCTGTAAGCCATGCTGTTTCCTGTTCGTTCATGCCATTAAAACAGATAGCCATCAATAATGCAGATACCTGGTAATCTGGTATTTTATCCTGCACATAGGATGTGATAAATTCATGAATTTCTCCTTTTGATAAAGGATGATTTTCTTTCTTTTTTTCAATGATATCTACAAACCGCATGAAACATCCTTCTTTCTTTGAAAATAATACCATGTAAATGATGCATATTCGATACACTCCATACAGATAAAGTCTGATTCATCATAAGAAGGAAAGCTTGTATCTGATGAATAAATGCCTTTGATGATGGATATATAGATACGATGCGCATATGGCAAGGAAAGCTGATAGATTTCTCTTCCTCCACATACCATCAATTCTTCTTTACTGTGTTGATAGTACTCAAGAATAGCGGTAACATCTTTCACACTTTGAACCTGTTCATATGGATACTCATGTTTTGTTCTAGACGCAATAAGCATTTTTCTTTCAGGCAGGGGACGTCCTATGGATTCCCATGTTTTTCTACCCATCAATATTGTATGATGAAGTGTTAACTGTTGAAACAGATATAATTCTTCAGGTATATGCCATGGCATATGTCCTTGAAAGCCAATATGAGCTTGTTCATCCATAGCGACAATGCAGGTGATCATGCATATAATTCAGCGATTTCTTCATCACTTAAAAAACGCCATTCTCCCTCTTGTAATGCTTCATCTAACACAAGACTTCCCATACGCACACGTTTTAACTGTAATACTTCATTATTTACCGCATGCAGCATGCGTTTTACCTGATGATATTTCCCTTCAGAAATAATCAGATGAATCTTGCATTGCTCTATAACCTGTACATGTGCTTTTTTGATTGGTTCATCATCTAAAAGAATCGTGCCATTTTCTAAAGTTTCAATATCCTGTGCAGATAAAGGATGATCGATAATCACTTCATATTCTTTCTCCACATGTTTTTTAGGAGATAACAATTCATGAGAGAGTGCACCATCATTGCAGATCAACAGCAATCCTGTAGTGTCAATATCTAATCGTCCTACCGGAAACATATCTTTTGGCAAATGGATATCAATGATATCTAATACCGTTTCATGCATGCCATCTTTGGTACTGGATACAACATCCTGTGGTTTATTTAACATGATATAATAATATTTTTGATAGGAAACTTCTTCCCCATCTAAACAGATCACATCCTGAAGCTCATCGATATGACAATCATCTTTCTTACAGACTTCTCCATTAATTGTGACAAAGCCTTTGCGTATCATTTGTTTTACTTCTTTACGAGTCCCGGCGCCAGCGTGGGATAGGAATTTATCTAATCGCATATTAACCTCTTCTTCTTGAAATTAGCTTGGATATATTAAAATGAAACAATGTTTGTGGCAATTGGAAAATACCTGTAAGTGCCAGATAAACAGCCATTGCGAAAATACCAGATATACCCATTTGCACAACACCCATTAATCTTCCCATGCCATAGCCTTTTAATCCAATTAATTCACACAACCATGCCATTAAGAACATGCCTGCACAACCTAAAATGATGATCAACAGCTTATGGAACGTATATTTCCAATTCACATGATACTGACTAGCCAGTGAATACATTCCCGCAATCATATAACCACCCATAGCAACCATAGTAGATAATACAAGACCAGAGTATCCAAAGACCTTTAACATCGGATAAGACAAGGCAAATTTTACCGCAACCATAACCACCTGGAAACGAATACATAAACGACGCTGACCAACCGCCATCATCAATGCAGTCACAACCGGGTTGATTGTGGAGATCAATGCTTCAATAGAGAACCACTTCAGTATCTGTGCACACGTATCTAAATCTGCCGGATTGGCAGGTGGAAACAAGATATCATATAATGGTTTTGCGTACAGGAATAAACAAAAACTGATTGGTACACCAATATATAAAACGATATCAAAACAATCACGAATATTTTTACGAATCTGTTTATAATCCTGGCGGGCAAGTGCTGATGTGATATGTGGAATGATAGCACTAGAAAATCCTGGTGCCAGTATCATTGGAATGGACATCAGTTTTAAGACTCCGTAATTGATACAGCCTGTGATTAAAACGATTTCTTCACTGGTATTGCCATGTGCTTCTAGACCGCTTTTTAGAAATACTGTATTCACAATGGTATCACTATATCCAAGAACTGCGGAGAAAAGATATGGCATAGCGATCATGATTAATTCTTGCATGATTGCTTTTTTATCCGTAACACCCTGATCCTCCTGGGCCTTCGCTTTTTTACGCATCTGTGGCATGATTTTTCGATCATACAGTTTTAAATGCATAAAGGCAAGGATTGCGGCAACGCTGGTGGATAACACACCAAAATAGACACTCCATACATGTCCATAGTTAAACATATAAATCGCAACAGCACTTAAAATCAAAAGGAATGCGACACGTGCAATCTGTTCAAGCACTTGTGATAATGCATATACTTCCATTTCTTTTAAGCCCTGATAAAAACCACGAGTAGCACTTAATACTGGCACAAAGAATAACGCAAAGCTGATCAAAATCAATACCAGACGCATCGTGGATAAGTCCGCTGATGTAGATACGATTTGAACCGCAGGTTCTAATATTCCCGATGCCTGTGATACACCGATATCTGATGCCGGTAACACTAGCTTGGCAAGTGGTGAAGAAAATACAATGACTAACAGCATGGCAAATGCGCCAAAGCAGATCATGACAAGGGTTGCTAATTTTCTTACCAATAAAGATGTACGATAATCTCCCTTACTTGTATACTTTGCAATTAATGTTGCCACTGCAAAGGGAAAACCCGCTGTAAATATATTCAGCAGGTAACTGTAAATATTGTAGGCAACCCCATACATTGCCACATTGGCTTCATTTCCAAGCAATGTATTAAAGGGTACGGCGTAAAATAAACCAATGAATTTTGCGACAAAGATACCGGCAGATGATATCAGTGCCCCAGCAATCATGGATTGCTTCTTATTGGAATTTTTTTGTTTATTCATGTCTTCAAAACCTTTCTACTTATCCTTCATTTTCGCTTTTTTCAGCATAACTGCAATTGAAGAATACACTGTATTTATTTGCTCTGGTACTATCTTTCCATGATACCATTACGTTTAGTGTAAATTGTTTATCTTTAGAAATTCCATTTAAGCCAATTCCCTTCCAGTAATCTAGATTTGGATTAGACTGATATGGAATCAAATTAAAGCTTTCTGAAATATCTTTTCCCAGAATTCCGATACAGGGATAAACATTTGTATTAGAATCATTTGCCTGATTGACCGCAATCGCCTGAATATCATACATGGCAACACGGGGATTGTCAATCTGTACTTCATATTCATAAGAACCATCATCCAGCTTTTGCTGAACCAATCTATAGTCAAAAGGAATACTTTTGGTTTCAATTCCTTTGTTATTGATTACGGCATTGATAAATGTTTCATAGTTTTTCATACTTTCTTCTTCCTGTTTACTGCGTTTATTACAGCCACTTAAAAGCAGCAGCATACATAGGATCAATGGAAAAACTTTACGCATAACATCACCTCTGCCTTACATTATATCAAATATCTAAAAATTAAACAATGAAACTGGAATATGTGACAAAAATAAAACGGCCAATTGGCCGCTTATTTACCGCATTTACAACGAAATGAGTTACATTCAGTTTCATGACAGTGATTTGGTTCTACACAATTGTCACAGCAAACGCTGATAGTTTCAGCTTCACAATGGTTATCCTTCTGATAAACACAGGAATGTACGTTGCATAAGATTTCTGTTTTTTTCTGCATCTGATCACACCTCCAACAAGCTTAGTATGTGAGCGATTCATGGGATTATGCCTCATATAGCAGTAAAGCGCTAAAACAATAAATTTGTCCATCATCACAATCACAGACTGCCACAGAGAAGCGGATATCAATAAGCTGAATGTCTTCCTGTTCCATCAAAAATGCATTGATACTATCACTTAAATCATCTTCATGCTCCTCATCAAACACCTTTACCTGTTTCATATGATCACCAGCAACAGGATATCATGTTTTATTCTTCTTCGTTGTCGAAATAAGAAGATAACAATAGTTCTTTTTCCCGATTGATTGCACACATGGGTAAACGCAATATATTTTCACATTCTTTTTTACGTGATAATAAATATTTCACCGGTGCTGGGGATGCGTCACAGAAGGTCAAAGAAGCTTCTTTGTATAACTCTTTGCGTAATCGATTGTCTTTTCTGCCTTCCTTAATAAAACGCTGTAGCTTTTCCATATTGAAATGTCCCATAACGGATATCAATCCATCCATGCCAATATCAAAGCCTTCATCAAAATAGCCATCCTCTCCGCTGTAGATTCTGAATAATGGGAATTCTTTTTTTAATTTCACGACCGTATCTAAGTCATGACTTGCCTGTTTCAGTCCTACGATATTTTTATGTTCATAGACAAGCTTGCGAATCGTATCATATTGTAACTCTACACCACAGCGGCCTGGAACATTATACAACATGATATTGGAATCAATCGCAGAAGCAATTGCATGATAATGTTCATATAGTCCTCGCTGGGAAGGCTTGTTGTAGTAAGGTGTTACCACAAGAACACCGTCAATCGCATACTTTTGTGCTTTGCGAATCAAACGAATTGTATCACGTGTACAGTTTCTGCCACAGCCAAACCATACTTCACAATTCCCCTGTACAATCGATAAAACATGCTGTAAGACTGCATAGCGTTCTGCCTCTCTTAATGTTGGTGTTTCGGCTGTTGTTCCACAGACAATAAAACCATCACATCCTTCTCTCATCAATCGTTTGACGATCTTTGTCAATGCATCATAATCCACTTCATTTTCTTTCGTAAATGGTGTAATCAAAGCGACCATTACTTTCTGCATCTAATCACCCCCGTAAAGTATTGGTTGGATCTGGCGGTCTTTTAAAGCCATGTCAGCAGTTTTTTCTAACAAATTCCACTTACTGACGATACTTCTTTCTTTTTCAAATGGTGCATCCTGAGCAAATGGAATCACAAAGAAATGTTTCAAATTGATCAGTGTAAAGATATTTTTTGCGCTGATGCTTAAGCCATCGTTGCTGGCTATGCCAAATACAATATTGCGATTATTTCTAAGCATTGCCTTTGCCGCAAGTGTTACCGGATGATCATATATTCCAAGCACCATCTTTGCGGCAACTGTCGCACTCATTGGCGCAATGATCATGATATCATAAGCATTGGATGGTCCAACCTTTTCCGCCTCTACTATTGTATGAATGACTGGCTTATGACTTGCCTTTTCCAGACGTGAAATAAAATCTTCATGTTGAAAGAAACGGGTATCACAGGTAAATACATTCTCACTGACAACTGCCTGTACATCGTTTTCTTCGCATAATTTTTCGAATTCTTTTAAAACTGCGGCATGATTACAGAATGAGCCGCAAATTCCAAATAAAATATGCTGATTTTTCATTTTATCAATTTCCCCCTGACATAATCGGCAATGATTTTCCCAGCACTTTCTGCACAGAATCTTCCTGGCAGATTTCCTTCTTTTTGATATGGAATACCTAGTTCCTTTGCACATTGCTTATCCACAACATCTGGTGTAGCGATATCAATGATCAAAGGTGCATTTTTCCATGAACGCATCAAGTCTGCATCCATAAGTTTCTCAATGGATGTGTTGATAATGACATCTCCACATTGTTTCCAATGCTTTGTGGTCATAAATGTATCATCTTCTATACAATCCCTGCGAATCACACGCACCTTTACATCCAGACTTTTTAACATACGATAAATCGCTTTCCCGCAATGTCCATAACCGATGATATCAATCTGGATATCATATAAACTTTTCGCAAGCGATGTAATCAAAAGATGCAGGATACCTTCTGCCGTCAATATGGCGTTTTCATCAATCACAGTCGTATCCTTCATATAATAGTATTTTTTCATAGGCAGTGCTGAGATATAAGAAGTTTCCATTCCTGAAAATATAATCATATCTTTTTGAATCTGCCAAAACATGGAAGGTACATGAACCAAAGAATCATACAACTTCATATATCCTTCATCATCAATTCCTTTTACTGGTAAAATAATCGCATCCAGACGGGGCAATGTTAAAAAGTCACTATCCTCATCAATTGCGATGATTTCCATTTCCATATGCAGACTTTTACATACGTAACGCATTCTATCGTCACTGCAAACAACAGCAGTTATCATAACTATCTCTCCTCGTTATATCATATGTAAAAAATAGAAAATGGTCCCTAATTAAAAAGCAGGAATCTTTCGATTCCTACTGTTCAATTACAAAATAATTACGTTTTCCTTTTTTGATCAAGGTATGATTTTCACTGATCGCATTTGCACTGCTTACCACAAATGCAACATCCTGAATCTTTTCACCATTGATCTGGATAGATCCCTGATTGATCCATTCTCTTGCTTCACGTTTACTGCTGGCAATACCTGCCGCAACAAGTGCGTCTGGCAAAGGCATGTTGTCATCTATGGATTTTGCTTCCATACCATGTAACGCATCTTTGATTTCATTTGCTTCTAAATCTTTGATATTGCCTCTGAATAATGCATTCGTGATTTTTAATGCTTTCTGATATTCATCTTCTCCATGTAAGTATGTGACAACTTCTCTAGCAAGTGCTTTTTGTGCTTCACGTTTATGTGGTTCTTTATTTAAACTGTCTTCTAATGCATCAATTTCCTCTTTGCCTAAGAATGTCAGTTTCTTTAAGTAATCGATTACTTTGGCATCTTCAGAATTTACCAGAAACTGATACATTTCATAAGAACTTGTTTTTGATTTATCCAGCCATACAGTACCTGTTTCACTCTTTCCAAATTTTGTACCATCTGCTTTTGTGATCAAAGGCATTGTCATACCATAGCATTCTACATCTGCACCATGTTTTTTACGAATCAATTCCAAACCGCTGGTAATGTTTCCCCACTGATCCTGTCCACCTAACTGTAAAGTACATCCTTTTGCTTCATACAAGTGTAAGAAATCCATTGCTTGAAGAATCATATAAGAGAATTCAGTATAGCTGATACCACTTTCCAGTCTTCTCTTTACTGTTTCTTTATTGATCATGTAATTGATATTGAAGTATTTTCCAATATCACGCAAAAAGTCAATTACACTTAAATCTTTTGTCCAATCTAGGTTATTTACCATTTCAAAGCCAAACAGTTCTTTGATCTGTGCACTTAGACAATCATAGTTGTGTTGTAATACTTCTTTCGTTAACATATTACGTTCCCCAGTTGCCTTTGGATCACCAATAAATCCTGTAGCGCCACCTACCAGCATCAATGGGTGATGTCCATGAGCTGCCAAACGTTTAGCGCATAATAAAGATGAGTAATGTCCAATGTGTAAAGAATCCCCTGTAGGGTCTGTACCTATATAGAATGTCATTCCTCCGGCGTTTAATTTTTCTTCCAAATCAGGACTTGTCACATCATTGATCAGTCCTCTCCATTTCAATTCATCAAATAATTTCATTTCCATGTTCATAATTTCCTTTCTTCCATAAAAAAACGTCCTTGATCCAAGGACGCAATAACTACGTGGTACCACCTTAGTTCGCTTTTACAAGCGCACTTTCATCTCTTAACGTGAGAATACGGCTTTACTTTGCATAAAGCAGCTCCAAGGTGTATTTCACAGTTTCCTGTATGCATTCTCACCAGCCATGCACTCTCTATAACATTTCACTGTGCTCTTTTCTTTTCATAGCCTTTGTATTTAAGTATATGTATTTTATTTCGTTTGTCAATCTTATTTTGTAGATTTACGAGGTGTAAAGATATAGCTTAATTCAATTTCTTTATCCATAACTTCGTTTTCTTCTGTCAGCATCTTTGTCAATAAACGCATGGCGACAGCACCTAAGTCATAATCAGGAATCTTGAATCCTGAAATCTGAGGACGTGCCATTGCATTATATTTACTATCTAAGATACAAACTAATTCCATATCATCAGGAATACTCAAACCAGCTTCTTTTGCTGTATTTAATACAGCCATTGCCTGTGAATCACGATATGTGATGATAACATCATGGTGAATATTTCCACTCATATATTCTTTCAGGAATAAATAAGAAGAGCGGTATTCTTTTGGAATTGCAATATATTTTTCAAACTTCATGCCAGAATCAGCAAACGCTCTTTCCAAACCATCTTTTAACTGTTTGATCATTGCTGGATTCTTACGGTCTTCTACAAGTGCAAGATCTGTCTTTCCTGCTTTGATGCATTTCATTGCATAATCATATACCAGTTTTGCATAATCAACATAAACAGAACCTACTGTATCATCAGACATCTTATTACCAATAACAACGATTGGAATCTGATAGTTTGTCAGCTGTTTCAATTCATCTTTATTCAGTTTATCATTGAAGATCACAACGCCATCCACACGTGATTTGATGATATTTTCAATGATATCATTCATTTCACTAATACCTTCTGTTGTTGTGTGCAGCATAATGTTATATTTATAAATTTTTGCTACATCAATTAAACCATTGATGATTTGTCCAGTATAAAAATAGCTGGCTTCTGGAACGATCAATGCAATGGTTGTAGTCTTCTGTAATGCCAGACCCTGTGCAATTGCATTTGGCTTATAACCTAATTTTTCAATTGCCTCCTGTACCTTTACTCGTGTATCCTCACGTACCACTTCACTTCCGTTAATAACACGAGATACCGTTGCCAATGATACATCTGCTTCTTTTGCGACATCATAAATTGTAATTCTTTTCATAACAGTTATCCCTTCTGACCTTATTCGTCACTATCATCGGTGTCCAGCACCTTTTTTAAGCCATTAAATGCATGTGTTGCCGCTTTTAATGTGCCTTTTTTCAACTTGTTGACATTTCGTTTTACACGTTCGTCATTTTTTACACTTGTAATTGTATCACTGATAGAGTCCATTGCTTTCGATACATGCTCATTCTCCATGATCGTATGAAGCCCATCACTAACACCATCCATTACTTTCTCACCAGCAGATACGACTTTTTCTTTGGCATTTTGTACATCCTCACGTTTCACAAACGCTTCTGTTTTTGTCTTGCCTTTTTCAAGCACATCCGCAGTGTCTTCTTTTAATTTTTTCAACCTTGCACTAATCTCTTCACTATCAACATTCTCAGAAAGCCAATCACGAAAGTCCTGATATAAACGACTCACTTCCTTTTTGGTATCATCCAGAAAGCTTTGATCACCATCTACATCATCTTCCATTTGAATAATGGTATATTTTGCTTCTTTTTCCATAGAATCTACTTCTTTTTCGCAGTCGTTTTCCATCATTCTTCTCCTTCCATATCGCTTCTGACAGCGGTTGTTGTATCTTCTTTTTTACTTTTTTGCAAAGCCCACTCTTTAATGGCGCCAAGATTTTCGATAATCGCCACCAATGCACTGCGCACAGCTGTTTTGCTGGCTTCATGTACAGTATCGATGGTATCGCTTAGCTCATTTAACGTGTTTAATGGTTTTTCGAGGGTTTCCAGTTCCTTATTTGCCGTATCCAGCGTTTTCGTCATACTGATAACTGCCTCATTCGCAGATTTTAAAAGAATGATCAGGTGTCTTACAAATATGATAAGAAACACCAATACGATAAAACCTAAGATTGGCAGACATTTTCCTGCCACAACACTTAACAAATTCAGTAACTGATCTAATTCCATAGGAACACCTCTCTCAATATATTACAACAATCTGTAACCATTTTCAACATTATTGAAAACTTTTTACAACATTTTTTAACTTATAAATATCCTTGCTGCTCATAAACAAGTAAACAGCAGGTCCACGTGATGCCAGCATCTTAGCTGCTTCTTCATCTTCTTTGATGACTTTTGCCTTGCTGCTAAGCTTAGCAAGATCATCAATCGTGATATCAATACCTTCCTCTTTTGCAGCATTTTCTGGGAAGTGGCAAAGATAAACTTCATCTGCTGCATCCAGTTCTTTCGCAAAACGATCCATAAAATAATAGATACGTGAATAGCGATCAGGTTTAAACAATGCGATAATTTTCTTGCCAGGATATTTGATTTTCGCTGCTTCGATCATATATTTCACAGCTGTTGGATGATGCGCATAATCATCAATATAGATATTACCATGGTTTTCTTCAATCGTAAAACGACGTTTTACACCTGGAAAGCTCTCTAATCCATTCTGTAGTACTTCAGCACGCAAGCCTTCCATAATACCTAATGCGATGACACCAAGGCTGTTCCATAATAAAGGTTTCCCAACAAACGGAAGTTTAAAACTGCCAAACAGATTTTTTTTGTATAACACATCAAAAGACATGCCATCTTCACCCTGCACAATATTGACAGCCTGCACATCATTATCATCATACAGACCATAATACAGATGCGCTGTGTTTACATTTAAACTTCTTGTACTTTCATCATCACCAAAGATGACAACGCCTTTTTTCACCTGATTAGCGAATGTTTCAAAAGCGTTACAATAATCAGCCATATCTTTATAATAATCTACATGGTCTAATTCAATATTGGTAATGATGGCATATTGTGGTTCATATGCCAGGAAATGGCGCTGATATTCACAGGATTCCAAAACAAAATACTTACTGTTTTCCGGCATTTCTCCTGTTCCATCACCGATCAGATAGCCAGTAGGCGCAACAAGTGACATCACATGGGAAAGCATTCCTGTTGTGGTAGTTTTTCCATGGGTACCCGCTACAGATACACTGGTATATTCTTGTACCAGTTGTCCTAAAAATTCATGATACCAGTACACTGTTGCTTTATTTTCAGCCTTTAGTTCTAAAGCTCTTTTTACTTCTGGATTATCCTCATGGAATGCATTTCCAATAATGATTGTAGAGCCTTCCACAATATTTTTTTCATCGAATCCAGTGATTTGAATACCACGTTCTTCTAATGGTTTCTGTGTAAAGATATATTTTTCTATATCTGAACCGTTTACTTCATCTCCTCGATCATTTACGATTTCCGCAAGAGAAGCCATACCGCTTCCTTTAATACCTATAAAATGATACAGCATTTCATTCACCCCTTATTCTTCTTCCTTTAGCTTATATGTTTCTTTATCTGCTTCATGAACGGGTGTAGATTCCCCAAACAGGGAGATCTGCATCAGATCTTCTTCACAATCATTTTTTACATCATCAACCAGAATTTCATCAAGTGTCACATTATTGATTTCTTCAATCTCATCCATGCGTTTGATTTCAACATCATCACTTGGTGTTTCAACTGGTGTCTGTTTCGCCTTTTCTTTTGCGGCAATTTCTTCTTTTGCCTCTTCTTCAAATTCTTCTAATTCACTAACACCATAATATGGTGAAATAATCGTTCCTAATGGATTAGGCTTTTTCTTCACAGAGGAAGATTTCTTCAAGATATCAACGCTTTGTTTTCTCTTGATTTCTTTTTTCTTCTTTTCTTCTTCTTTTGCGCCAAAGATTGGTGATATCACTGGTGTAAACTCAAATTCTTTCTTTTCGTTTTTCTGTAAGACAGGACGCTGTTGTGCGATTGTCTTTTTTTCTTTTACTTCAGGCTTTACCTGAGGAGCATCATCTTCCAAATCTATACTTACAAACTTTTTCTTTTCTTCCTTTGTCTTTACTTTATCAGTTCGCTCAAAGGTACGTTCTTCTTCATAAGTATACAAATCTTCCCTTACAGGTTCCTGTTTTATTGTTTTTTCTTTTTTTGGTTCTTTAAATTCTATATTTTCCAATTCATCTTCTGCGATGATATCTGCATCAGATTCATCAAATAACAGATTCACAAACTTCTTAAAAACACCCATTCTTTTATGCCTCCTTATTTATCTAATGCTTTCAAAAAGGCATCAATTTCATCTTTTGTTTTTCTTAGTTTAGACACAAAGCGTCCGGTTTCTACACCATCTTTTACACCTACAAAGCTTGGGATTCCCATAATCATCTGATCCTGAGCAATTTCCATACACTGATCTCTGTCCACATAGTAGAAAT
Source organism: Absiella sp. AM29-15 (assembly GCF_003434225.1). Classification (NCBI taxonomy): domain Bacteria; kingdom Bacillati; phylum Bacillota; class Erysipelotrichia; order Erysipelotrichales; family Erysipelotrichaceae; genus Amedibacterium; species Absiella sp. AM29-15. The sequence continues at coordinate 90,437 of NZ_QVFL01000016.1, read as the reverse complement.
GATAATCAGGATATGCTTTTACTAAATCAGGCATAAAACCCTTTATAAATTGACAGTCTGGACACCAGTCAGCACTGAAGGTGAACACCTGTACGCCTTTTTCATGATACGCTTTTTCAAATTCTTCCATTGAAGTGATTTCATTCATATATTCTTTCATGATCACACGCAGCCTTTCTTACCGAGATTTCTACTCACTTTATTTATTATATCATCATTTTATGAAAAATAATTTCTTTATTTCATAAATTATCTTAATTTTCATTTTTGATAGGATACTTCTTCCAGACAGCACGATAAATTGGTTGTCCTTTTTCCATGAATTTGCGTTCATATTCACTGATTGCATCCTCATCATGTTCATTTCTTCTGAAATCTACACTGAAATCATGTAAAAACCAGCCGCACTTTTGAAATTCAATAACAGAATATTCAAATAAAGAACTATTGTCTGTTTTCATTTGAATTTCTCCATCATCATTTAAGATATCTGCATATTGGCGGATAAATTTTTCATTTGACAAGCGTTTTTTATGTGCACGTTTTTTTGGCCATGGATCAGAAAAGTTTAGATGGATCACATCTACTTCTCCTTTTTCAAACCAATCGCTGATGTTTTCTGCATCATCATTGATAAATGCCACATTGCTCATTGCTTCTTCTAATTTTGTATATTTACGAACAGCGAGTGCAGCAACATTATTGTTTTTTTCAATACCGATCCAGCCATTTTCTGGTTGTTTTTGACTCATTAAAATCCAATAATCGCCCTTTCCTGTGCCAATTTCTACATGCAGGACCTCTTTGTTTAATAGCTGTTTCCATTTTCCAGCATACGTGCTTGGTTCTTTGATTACTACTTCCTGTTCCTTTAAAAAGTCTTCTGCCCAAGGCAGTTTACGCATTCTCATAAGTACCTCACTATTTCGCTAATTTTTCTAATGCTTCTGCATAGATTGCAGTTGCGCATAATAAATCATCGACGCGGATTCCTTCATCTTTTTGATGGCATCCGCCAACAAACATTCCTTCTGGCTGTGTACGGTTTGGAAATTCAGGACCAAATGCCACAAAGTTAGGGAATTTCTTTGCGTAGGTACCTCCGCCAATGGTCATATTTGGTGTTGTTTCATCCTTGCTGTATTTACGATACACATTACTCAATGTAGTTACCAGTTCACTGCTAGGATCTACATATAATGGCTTTGTATCTTTTTCTAATGTGATATCTAATGCATAGTTGATTGCTTTTGCTTTCTTATGGAAACCAGCCATCACGATATCAGCATTTGTTTCTAATGGATAACGAATATCAATCGTGATTTCTACATGTCCGTTTTCAATATTCACAATACCGGTATTCATTGTTAGAAAGCCCATGGTTGCACTTTCCATAAAGATATCCACTGGTTTTCCCTGCCAGTCATGTAACATTTCATATGTATCCGCTGCAAATTTATCATGAAAACAATTTCCTACAAAGTTTAACAAATGAAGTGCTGCATTATTTCCAAGATATGGCATTGCGGCATGGGCAAATGCTCCTTCAATCATCAGTTCAGCTTTTTCACCAGTATATGCTACACTGCCTTTTAAACCATTTGATTTCAAATAGAAATCAAACATATCTGTGGCACGATCATTCCATTCTTTTACAACACAGCTTGCTTTACCAATGACGATATTCATACGTTCTCCAGCATGCATAGATTCGATTACCGTTTCAGTATCTCCACTTATTTGTATATGTAGACCGCCTTTCTCACCATAAATTACTGGGAATTCCGCATCTGGTGTAAATCCAATGGTAGGTACTTCTGCATGTTTCACATAGTAATTCATACAATCCATGCCACTTTCTTCATCACACCCAAGAATCAGCATGATTTTTTTATTCAGTTTCACATGATTATCTTTTAACATTTTTAACGCATAGAATCCACTCATGGCAGGTCCTTTATCATCCAATACCCCACGGCCAAATAGATATCCATTTTCTTCAACCATAGCAAAAGGATCTTTACTCCATCCTTCACCAACAGGTACTACATCAAGGTGTGCAAGCATACCAACACTTTCTTCACCTTCTCCATATGTAATAACGCCGGCATAGCCATCGATATTTTTTACTGTAAAACCTTCTTTTTCACCAAGAGCCAGCATGTGGTCTAATGCCTTGCGGCATCCTTCTCCAAATGGTGCACCTTCTTTGGGTGTATCTTTTATACTAGGAATCGCAATGATACCTTTTACATCTTCTATTAAATCTTCTTTATACTTTTTTACTTCTTCTAACCAATCCATTTCGTTCACCTCGCCTACTATTTTACCATAGCTTTCTCAACTTACCTATGCTTTTTTACATTTTTTTCAGAAATTATTTCTATAAAATCGTAAAAATTAATATCTCACAATGATTAGAATTTATTTTAAGTATATATATGAGAAAAAATGCTTTTACATATGAATGAAATTACTTTTTATAGGATTTCTTATTACTGCGATTTTCATAAGAACATGCTAACAAAAACGAAGACTTTGTTTATAATAATTCATATGTTTTCAGATACATAAAGAGGAAACTCTTGCTTCCTCTAATCGAAATGATATAAATCCATCAAAATTTTATAAAACCATCTAGGATAATCTATCAGATACTGAATAATCATAAAACATCATCTATCATGAAAGTAATTTAATACATCATTTAACTTTATTGGAGTTGTTTCGTTATTTTGTGCTTGTGTTAAGCTATATACCCCCTGTGTCGCATTAACAAAACTTGGATAGCCAGAAGGATATGTTACAACTAAAAACAAATAAGTATCCCCTTCTTCTATCGGGGTATATTCATCCAATACATAATTAACTTCATCAGATTCTCCGCCAAGGCGTTTTACTTCAATTTTATTATTTTTGATTTCTCCCTTATATACTTTATCTGTTTGGATTGTATAAATTGTATAAGGCATGGATGAACTTTCCCCACTAGTTAATTCATTTTCCTCTTCGTTGGCAACATCCATACATTCATATCTAACATCCACAACTTTTCCAGTAAAAGCTAAATCACTCGCATTTACAACATCTTCTACGTGACCATATTGAGGATAATCTACATGTAAATAAGTAACTTCTTTCGGTTCTTTTTTCATAGAAATATACAGCAAACTAATTACTACTAAAACACATATAATGCTTAGTAATACATATGATTTATTCTTCTTCATCGTGCATTCTTCCTTTCTTTGCGATTTTTTATCTCGTATTACACATGAACATGATTTTGATTTCTATGAAAGATATGTTGATAGGCAGCTACTCTTTATTCAATTTTATAATACAATAATTTTTCAATATTTACAATGCAGTGAATTTTTAAAAGTTATAAAAAAAGGAAGACATTTTTCAATATCCTCCTAGTTATCCAAAGATTTATGCTTCAGAAGCTGGTGCTTCTTCTGCTTTTTCTTCCGGTTTCTTTTCTTCTTTTTTAGGTTTTGGTAGCAATGCTTTTGCGCTGACATTTACACGTCCACGATCATCGATTTCCATAACCTTAACTTTTACTGTATCTCCGATATTTAATACATCTTCCACTTTTTCTACACGTTCATGTGCAATCTTGGAAATATGTAATAATCCATCTGTACCAGGGAACAGATTTACGAATGCACCAAATTTTTCAATTCTAACAACCTTCGCATCATATATATCTCCAACTTTCGCTACACGTACGATATCACGAATCATATCTGCTGCTTTGTTAATGGAAGCACGGTCCATATGGTAGATGACTACTTTTCCATCATCATCAATATCAATCTTCACATCATTGCTGTCTGCGATGATCTGGTTGATGACTTTACCATTCTGTCCGATAACTTCACGAATCTTTTCAGGATCGATATACAGGATTTCAATCTTAGGTGCATAAGTACCAACATCTTCTCTTGGTTTTTCAATTGCCTGCATCATATTTTCAAGAATCTGTGCACGTGCGATTTTTGCCTGTGCCAATGCTTCTTTGAATACTGCTTCTGTAATACCAGTTACTTTGATATCCATCTGTAATGCTGTGATACCTTCACTTGTACCGGCAACCTTAAAGTCCATATCACCGAAGTGATCTTCCATACCCTGAATATCTGTCAATACAGTATAAGCACCTGTTTCTTCATTCATGATCAGACCCATGGCGATACCAGCAACTGGTGCTTTGATTGGAACACCGGCAGCCATTAAAGACATTGTGCCTGCACAGATAGATGCCTGAGAACTAGAACCATTGGATTCTAATACTTCTGCGACTGTACGAATTGTATATGGGAATTCTTCTTCACTTGGAAGAACCTGAGAAAGTGCTCTTTCTCCCAATGCTCCATGTCCGATTTCACGACGTCCTGGATTTCCCATACGTCCTGTTTCACCAACAGAATATGGAGGGAAATTGTAATGATGCATGAAACGTTTACTATCTACTTCTGTGACATCATCAATAATTTGATTGTCGTTCATTGGTCCAAGTGTAGTCACACTTAATACCTGTGTTTCTCCACGTGTAAATAATGCACTACCATGCACACGTGGTAATATATCTACCTGAGAATCCAAAGGACGGATTTCATCGATCTTACGTCCATCTGGACGAATCTTATCTTCAATGATCAGACGACGAACTTCATCAGCTTCAATACCATGACAGATTTCTTTTACCTGTTTGATTGCTTTGTTCATCTCTGCTTCACTTGCATATTCTTTTGCTTCAAACATTGCAACAGCAGCTTCTGTTAACTCATCAATTTTGCCATAACGTTCCAGTTTCTTTTCAATAGAAACAGCTTCACGAATTGCTGTTTCAAAATTAGCACGTACTTCTGAATCAATCGCTTCATCCACTGTGTACAATTTTACTTCCATTTTTTCTTTACCAACTGCTGCAGCAATTTCTTCCTGGAAAGCAACCAGTTGTTTGATATGTTCATGTCCAAACATGATGGCGCCAAGCATTGCTTCTTCACTAACTTCTTTTGCTCCAGCTTCTACCATGTTTACAGCATATTTTGTTCCAGCTACGGTTAAGTGAATATCACTTTTTTCCTGTTGCTCTGGTGTAGGATTGATTACATATTCTCCATCAATTCTGCCTACAACAACACCGGCGATTGGTCCATTGAATGGGATATCAGACACACATAGTGCTAAAGATGCACCAAACATTGCTGTCATTTCTGGAGAACATTCCTGTTCTACAGATAATACCGTATTTACAACCTGTACCTCATTACGGAAGCCTTCCGCAAATAATGGACGGATTGGACGGTCAATCATACGAGCAGTCAATGTCGCATGTTCACTTGGTCTTCCTTCTCTTCTTAAGAAACCACCAGGAATCTTACCTACTGAATATAACTTTTCTTCAAATGAAACAGTCAATGGGAAAAAGTCAATCCCTTCTTTTGCCTGTTTGCTGGCGGTAGCCGTAGATAATACAACGGTATCGTTATATCTTACTAAAACTGACCCTCCGGCCTGTTTTGCCACTTCACCTGTTTCTACTGTGATCCCACGACCACAGAAATCTAAACGAAATACTTGTTTAGCCACTATCTTCACCTCTTATTTTTTCATCTTTTTAATGATATCATACTTTTTTAAGGAAAGAAACAAAAATAAAAACAAAAAAAGCTCTTTCGAGCTTTTTCATGACTTATTTACGTAATCCTAAACGAGTAATCAGTTCTTTGTAACGGTTTAAGTCTTTTTTCTTCAGGTAAGCCAAAAGATTTCTACGACGTCCAACCATTTTCATCAAACCTCTTTGAGAATGATAATCGTGTTTGTGTTCTTTGAAGTGTTCTGTTAACTGGTTGATTCTTGCAGTTAATACAGCAATCTGTACTTCTGGAGAACCAGTGTCGCCTTCAAAGCGTGCGTATTCTTTCATGATCGCCTGTTTTTCTGATTTTAATAACATAATGTTTTCCTCCTATTTTGATAGATGTTCTATACTGAGTGAACCGTCGAGGAATCTCGGTGGACTAAGTATAAAACCTTTATGATTATAGCATGTCTTCTGTATATAAAGCAAGTGCTTTTTTACACTTTTACGCAAACAGCTTTTCCCATAAACCAAATAGGAAAATAAATACAACAATTAATGGCAGAATATAGCTAACATAATATCTTGTCTTTTCAGGAAAGCGCAACCCTTCTCCAGCATTTGCCTCTTTGATAAAAGCCTCCCAGCCCCAGCCATAACGTCTTGTGCAAAAAAACAAGAATACGATAGAACCAATCGGCATAATCACATTGCTGACCATAAAATCTAACAAATCAAGCACAGCACTGCCTTCTCCAAATGGCTGAAAGCCAGATAACACACTGAAGCCCAAGGCACAAGGAATGCTGCCCGCAATAATAATCAACAGATTGATAAGCACGCTTTTTCTTCTTGTGAATCCAAATAAATCTATCCCAAATGAAATGATATTTTCAAATACAGCAATGATGGTAGATAATGCCGCAAAGTTCATAAAGATGAAAAATAAAGATCCCCAGATACGGCCATTACTCATGGCATTAAAGATATTGGGTAGTGTCACAAATACAAGACCAGGACCACTTCCTGCATCAACGCCAAAAGACATACAGGCTGGAAAAATGATAAAGCCTGCCATGATTGCCACAAAGGTATCCAAAATCATAATATTCAAGGATTCCCCACTCAATGAGCGTTTTTTATCAATATAGCTGCCAAAAATCGCCATACCGCCCATCCCAATGCTAAGGGTAAAAAATGCCTGTCCCATCGCTGTGTAGATTGCATTAAAGATACCATTTTCCATTAACTGCTCAAAATCAGGGATCAGATAGAATTTGATTCCTTCCATGGCACCAGGTAAACTTAAAGATTTTAAAACAAGAACAATCATAACACCAAGCAATAGACTCATCATAACCTTGGTAATTTTTTCTACCCCGTTTTGTAATCCAAGAACACACACAAAGCATCCAATGCATACCACAAGGATCATCCAGAATACAGATGCCGCAGGGTTTTGCTGCAGGTCCACAAAGGTTTGTGTTACGGCCTGTGTACTCATACCATTAAATTCCCCACTTGCCATCTTCACAAAATATGCCAGCATCCATCCAGAGATGGTTGTATAAAACATGACCAAAAGATAATTTCCCAACATGGCCATATAGGAAAAAAGATGCCATTTTTTACCTTTTGGTTCCAATACCTGAAAGCTTTTTGCGACGCTTTGACGACTTGCTCTTCCTACTGAAAATTCCATTACCATAATCGGCAATCCTAAAATAATCAGAAAGAACAGGTACACCAGAACAAAAGCGCCTCCCCCATATTTACCTGTTACATAAGGGAAACGCCATATATTTCCAAGCCCAATAGCACATCCAGCCGATAAGAAAATAAAGCCGATGCGTGATGATAGTTTTTCTCTTTTCTGTTCCATAACTTCTCCTTTTACACGTATGTATAATTGTAAAAGAAGCATATGTTTCTGTCAACAAAAACTTAGTATTTACTGATGATTGTATCCATATCCTGTTGTGAGATATGTTTTTCACGTACCATGGCAGATAATACCATTTTCTGTCTTTTTCTTGCGGCATCCTCATGATTGCTCAGCTGATAGTTGCTTGGTGATTGTGGCAATCCAGCCAAAAGACTTGCTTCATCCAATGTCAACTGATCTGGTGTTTTCCCAAAATATCCCATGCTTGCCTGATAGATACCCATGTGATTATCCCCATAATTGATAACATTTACATACAGTTCTAAGATTTCCTCTTTTGATAGCTCAGCTTCCAGATCATATGCTAAAAAGATTTCACTCATTTTACGAAGATATGATGGCTGATAATCGAAATATAGATTTTTTGCGAGCTGCTGTGTAATCGTAGAGCCTCCACCAACAATACCGCTGGCAAAGATGTTGTTCACAAGTGCGCGAGCCAATGAACGATAATCAACACCTTTATGCTGATAAAAGCGATGATCTTCAATGGAGATTGTTGCCTGAATCAGTGTTGGACTGATATCTTTTGTTTTCACATAGTCAGGCTTTTCTCGTATTTCTTTCACCTTTTCTTCAATGGATACATCCGATACAGCTTTCTTATAATTGACATATCCTACACCCACAAACAGGATACCTAATGTTAACAGTGCTACCAGAAACAGCAGCAGGATTCTTTTTATAATTTTCATCTTATCACCATTCCTGTGACCATTATAACATAATTTTTTTCAAAATAAGTAATCTTACACAAGTGTTATACAACAAGCCTTTATCTTACAAAAATGTAAAAGAAAACACGAATGATACACTCGTGTTTTTTTTAACGGTTTGAGTTAACTGATTTCATAATCTGCTTAATCTGGGCTTCACTAGGCTTTCTTCCCATCTGCAGGAACATTGCGCGAATCATCTTCTCATTAATTGGTGGGTTTTCCTTCAATTCTTTCTCAAATTTCTTTCTTGTGAAATAAAATCCTAAAAAACCTCCTACTACTAAACCAAGAAGCACATACATAATAGAAGTTAAAAAATTCATCTTCTGATTCCTCCTAACGCTGTATACATTTTACTATTTTTATGCGCACTTTACAACACTTTTTTGCTTTTATTCGCTAACTTCCATGATATGGCAGGGATAGATACGCATCAATAGTTCTAAAAACGGGTTCTTTAATGTATCTGCGTATACAATTCCATTTTGTAAATGAATACGACATGCACATTTTGGATGCATTTGTAATAATAAATCGTCCCCTTCTTCATAGATCGGTTCTTCAAAAAAGGATAAAGCGCTGTTTCTGATTTCATCTTTTTTTATTTGATCCAACATCATGGAACGTTGTGTATACGATAGTGTATTGACTTTATTCATGATATCCAGATGTTTCGAAAAGGTTGGAAAAAACTTTGAATGTACTGCATAAAATGTTACCATCTTCATCACCTAAGATAGAGTATATGCTCATAATATCGCAGAATATGTCGAAATTACGATGATTTTACATTCTTATTTGAATCCATATAGAGTTTATGAATCAATGTTTCTATTCTTTATAAAACAAGGGAGAAAACTTGTTCTCCCTTAATTTTTATCTGTGTAAATCAATATCTGAGAAATCAAATGTTTCTAATGTAGAAGCAATTGTTTTATCTTTGATTGTCACATTTTCTTTTGCCATACGAGCTTTTGCTTTTGGTGCACTTTCAATAGTAGCAGGACCACAAATACATCCACCAGTACATGCCATACCTTCTAAGATATCTGCATTGAAGCGATTAACCTTCATCATCAGCAGTGCTTTCTTACATTCTAAGCTTCCATCTGCATATTGTGCAACAAGTGTTTCTTCATCGCCACATTCTCCAGCTGCCTGTGCAACTGCTTTGGATACACCGCCTCCAATAGAGAAGTTACGTGCATAAAGACTTGCTGTATCGCTTTCTCTTGGTGTTACATTTTCAGCGGAAATATTCTTAGATACAAACATTGCACCTAATTCTTCAAATGTTAAGCAATAATCTACTTCTGTATCTAAAGTTTCCTGTTTTTTCGCAACACATGGTCCGATAAATACAACTTTTGCTTCTGGGTGGTTGTGTTTTAAATATCTTGTGATTGCCACCATTGGACTTACCATGTGAGATACGTTTGCTTCATATACTGTTGGGAAGTGCTGTTTTGCCATATTGACAAAAGCAGGACAACATGATGTTGTGATCTTCTTTCCTTCTTTTTTATGTGCGATAGCATCTTGTTTTTCATACCATGCAACAGCATCGGCACCGATTGCTGCTTCGTATACTTCTTCAAAGCCTAACATACGGATACTTTCCATAATCTGTGGAAGTGTCGCATTGTCAAACTGTCCCTGAATAGCAGGCGCAAAGATGGCGTACATTTTTGTACCTTTATTCAATTCATCAATCACTGGTACCATCCAGCTCATATCTTCAATTGCCCCAAATGGACATTTTGCCTGACATGCGCCACAGTTGATACATTTTTCTTCATCGATGACTGCATAATTGTGTTCATCCATACTGATTGCATCTACTGGACAGCTCTTCATACATGGACGCTGTGTTTCAACGATTGCATTAAATGGACATGCATTCTTACATGCGCCACATTCTTTACATTTGTCATAATCGATAAATGCGCGGTCATTTCCCATCTTGATCGCATCAAATTTACATGCGGATAAACATGCTTTTGCCATACATTTACGGCAGTTGTCTGTTACCTGAATCTTGTGGATACTACATCCATCACAAGCTGCTTCTAACACACGAACAATCTGACGTTCGTTGTTGTTTTCTACTGGTACCGGTGGCTTGCCCATCGCCATACGTGTACGTTCACGGATAATTTCCTTTTCCTTATAGATACAGCAGCGGAAATCTGCATGTTTGCCCGGAATCAACAGATTTGCTACCTCATCGCATACGTCTTCATTCAGTTTACCTTCAAATGCGCGCTTACTAACTTCTTTTAGTACATCGAATTTAAACTGTCTGGCTTCGTGATCAAATAATGACATAATTTCCTCCTCTTTTCTTACACAACCCTAACTTGTGTATTTTTTAGCAAGTCAATTATAGCATAGAAAATTATACAAAAAAAGCAACATTTCTAAATTTGCTGTTTTTTTATAGTTTTCTTTGGCTGATATTCTATATATAGGATACTGGCGAATATGAAAACGGCGCCAATGATCATTTGCACAGACATGACTTCATGTAAAATAAGGAAAGAAAAGATTGACGCAAACAAAGCTTCCATGGATAAAATCAGACTTGCCGTGTTTGCTGTCGTAAATTTTTGGGCATAGGTCTGAATCAAATATGCCAGCAACGTTGATACAAAAATCAAATATGCGATATTGCCGATTGCACTGGCATTCCAGCTTGCTGGTGGTGCTTCAAAGCACAAGGCACAAATCGTAGATAGGATTCCTGCTGTCAACATCTGCATTGCTGTCATGGCAATGGCATCTATATGAGCACTGTATCGTTCCAATGCAATGATATGCAAAGCAAAAAACAACGCACAGATCAAGGATAACAAATCCCCATAAGTCAACATCATTGCCTCTTTCTTTAACGTTAAAAGCGCTATACCAAACAAGCATACGATAGAAGCAATGATTTCCTTACGATTAGGTTTACGTTTCCATAAGAGCCATAATAAATAAGGCACAAACACCACATTGGTGGCTGTAAGAAATGCATTCTTGCTTGGCGTAGAATATTGTAACCCAAAGGTCTGAAAAGCAAATGCGAAAAATAAAAATACACCAGCTATGATTCCATGCTTTATATCTTTTCTGTTTAATCGTTTTAATTTAGGAAAACTGATCATGATGGGTAGGATACTGGCACCCATAAAACGAATCATCATTACATAAAATGGAGAAACACTATCTAATGCCCCTGCTGTTGCGATAAACCCGCCTCCCCATATGATGGTTACCGATACCAACATCAAATTGGCATACATCTTTTTCATATAAAAATACACCTCACATGGGTTTAATGATACAAAACATTTTCTTATTTTGCAAGTAATCCAGCCCTTTTCCATGCTGTTTTGTAACACTTTGGGACCTTTTTTCCAAATTCTTTTGAAATATCTTACTTCCCTCTTGTGCCGTTTTAAAATTATGGTAAAATAAACAAGTCAATAAAAACTAGCATGAGGTGAACAAAAAATGAAAGAGTTAGAAAGATATATACTGGAACATGGCGAAGCCCTTGGTGAGGATATCTTAAAGGTAGATGCTTTTTTGAATCATCAGATTGATCCAATGTTTATGATGGAGCTGGCAAAGGATTTAAAAGAGCATTTCAAAGATAAAAACATCAATAAGATCGTTACCATTGAAACAAGCGGGATTGCCCCTTCTGTTTTCTTAGGTTATTTATTAAACGTACCAGTTGTATATTTTAAGAAAAGTACCAGCAAGATTTTAAAAGATGCATTATATCAGACAAAGATCCATTCATTCACAAAGGATATTGATTATCAGATCAGCTGTTCAAAGAAATATCTGAATGAAAATGATCATGTCTTACTAATCGATGATTTTATGGCCAATGGAGAAGCATGTCTTGGTGCGATTGATTTGATCAAACAGGCAAATGCTACTGTAGAAGGCATTGGCATCGTCATTGAAAAAGCATTTCAGGATGGTCGTGCAAAAGTGGAAGCACAAGGCTATCAGGTATATGCACAGGCAAGAATTTCATCATTACATGATGGAGAAATCACATTTTGTGAATAAAATGAAAACTCAGCTGTGACTGAGTTTTTATTTTAGCTTTTGAAACATATCTTCATAAATGCTCTGTAAATCTTTTTTCTCCTGCTCATTCATCTTACGCTCATGAGCATCATGTCCATCGACTGTACCAACATGTCCTGCGACCACTTTGCCATCTTTTATGACTAACACAAATGGTACATAAATTTGATATTTTCCCTCATCATCCTGATTCATATAAGTGCTGGCATAAGAAATTAGTTCTTTTTTCTGATCAGGTGTATAGATCAATTCAGAATCATCATCTCTAGTTCTTACATAAGCAATCGATTGATTATGCTTTTTAGCTATATCATTTAATACAGGAATTGCCTCTATACACCATGGACATTTTGGATATCCCAAATAAAAGATACCGCTTTTCTTTTCTTTGATTGCTGTTAATAAGTGTGCCATGTCACTTTCTTCAAACATACTGTTTTTGGTATCAAAGTTTTCATATCCACTCATATCTGCCTTTTCCCCAAAGCCACAACCCTTGGAATCATCACAATATGTGGCATTGTGATCTTCTGGCTGTTTACTATTTGATGTAGAAGTAGAGCATCCACATAATAAAATCAATAATACACAAAGAAATGCTTTTTTCATACGTCACCTGCTTTCCTTACATGTACGAAAAGGTGAGTTATTACTCACCTAATAAACGAACCAATACTGCTTTTTGAGCATGCAGACGATTTTCTGCTTCATCAAAGATTTCATCTGCGTGTGCTTCAAATACTTTCTCTGTGATTTCTTCTTCACGATGGGCTGGTAAACAGTGCTGTACCATCGCATCAGGTTTTGCGACTTCCATAACAGCATCATTGATTTGATATTTGCCGCCAAAGATTTTCTTTCTTGTTTCTGCTTCGCCTTCTTCACCCATGCTAGCCCATACATCTGTCACGAGCACATCTGCATCCTTCGCAGCTTCTAACACATCCTGTGTCAAGGTGAAACGTCCGGTTGCTTTGGCACGCTCTACAATTTTTTCATCTGGTAAATATTCTAATGGGCATGCACATGCGACTTCCATACCTGCTAAAATACCACCATTGATCAATGAATTCGCCATATTATTGCCTGCGCCGATAAAGCACATCTTTAAACCTTCCAGTTTTCCTTTATGTTCACGAATTGTCTGTAGATCCGCAAGCACCTGACATGGATGCACATAATCAGTTAATCCATTGATGATAGGAATACTTCCATATTCAGCCAATTCTTCCAAATCACTTTGTTTATAGGTACGAATCATAATACCATCCAGATAACGACTTAATACACGGGCGGTATCTTTGATCGGTTCTCCTCTGCCTAACTGCATATCATTGGCATTTAAATAGATTCCCTGACCACCTAATTGTTTCATACCAACTTCAAATGAAACACGTGTTCTTGTGGATGATTTCGTAAAAATCATGCCCAGTACCTTATTTTTCAGATATGGGGTAAATACGCCTTCTTTTACTTCTTTTTTTAATTGATCTGCCAGATCCAGCAAGTCATATAATTCTTCCTTTGTTAAATCTGCCAGCGTCAGTAAATGTTTCATTTACGCTCCTCCTTTGGTTTCTTTCTTTTATATTACCATGCCTTTAATACTTCTTCCAGTATATCACAAGCTTTTTCTAATTGTTCATCTGTAATGATGAGTGGTGGCAGCATTCTTACTTTATCCTTTGCGGTCAAAAGCAATAAGCCTGAATCAATACATGCACGTACAACATCTATGGCACTTATACCATCTAATACGATACCACGCATCAATCCCAAACCATTTACACCGATGACATGTGGCATTTGTAAAGCACGTTTCTTGATATATTCCCCTTTACGTTTTACTTCATCAAATAATTCCTGATTCATATGGGATAAAACAACGTTAGCCCCAGCACATGCGACAGGATTTCCACCAAACGTTGTGCCATGATCCCCAGGACCAAAAACATCTTTTACTTTATCATTCAACAATACACCGCCAATTGGCAATCCATTGCCTAAGCCTTTGGCTGTTGTGACGATATCCGGCTGGATATCAAATTGTTCATATGCATATAAACTGCCACATCTTCCTATTCCAGTCTGTACCTCATCAATGATGAGTAAAATATCATTTTGTTGACAGATTTCTGCGACTTCCTTTACGAAGTCCTGATCTAATGGCAAAACGCCGCCTTCTCCCTGTATCAGCTCCATCATGATGGCACAGGTGTTTTTATTGATTTTTGATTTGACATCTTCAATATCATTGGCATTTGCATGAACAAAGCCTGGTGTAAAGGGATCAAAATGCTGATGGAAATGATCCTGACCTGTAGCTGAGAGGGTCGTGATCGTACGTCCATGGAAAGAATTTACAAGTGTCAATATTTCATAGTTTTTTTGTCCATATTTATCACTGGCATACTTTCTGGCAACCTTAATTGCACCTTCATTTGCCTCTGCCCCACTGTTCGCAAAAAACATTTTAGAAAAATGTGTCATATTACACAATTTTTCTGCGACCTGTGTATCAGGTTTTGAGTAATATAAGTTAGATACATGTTGCAGGCTAGTAGCCTGTTCACATACTGCCTTTACCCATTCCTCATTGCCAAATCCCAGGCAATTTACACCAATACCAGCTGTCATATCAATATATTCTTTTTCATTTTCATCATACAACAATGCACCAGAGCCATGTGTCAGTACAATATCAAATCTACCATAGGTGTGTGCAATATATGCATTATCATTCGCTTTTATCTGACTCATGTCTATCCCTCTTTCTTTTCAAACATTGTTCCAATACCTTCTTCAGATAATATTTCAATCAATAAGGAGTGTGGAACACGTCCATCAATGATAACGGCTTTCTTTACGGAATGGGTGATTGCTGTTTCACAGCATTCCACTTTTGGAATCATACCGCCACTGATGATACCGGCATCCTTTAAATAATGGATGTCTTCTACATAAATCTTTTGAATCAAAGATGTTTCATCTTTTGGATCACGTAGCACTCCTGGAATATCGCTGACCAAAATCATATTCTCTGCGCCCAGACAACCTGCCACGCTGGCAGCTGCGGTATCCGCATTGATATTATAAGAATGCCCATTTGTATCACATCCTACACTTGCGACAACCGGGATATAGCCTTTCTCAATTACATCTAATATTAATTGTGGATTGACGCCAGTAATCGCACCTACATAGCCTAAATCATCTCCAGGAAGTTTTTTCGCTGTGATCACATTTGCGTCCATACCACAAATACCGACTGCTTTCGCACCTTTTTGATTGATCAAAGATACTAAGTCTTTATTGGTTTTCCCTGCTAGTACCATCTGAACAATATCCATGGTTTCATCATCTGTATAACGAAGTCCGTTCACAAATTTCGATTCTTTTCCAATCTTGCCAAGCATCTTATTGATTTCAGGACCTCCACCATGTACCAATACAACATGGATACCGATTTCTGAAAGTAATACGATGTCCGTAATCACATTTTGTTTCAGTTCTTCATTTTTCATAGCATTGCCGCCATACTTTACCACAACGATCTTTCCACTGTATTTTTGTATGAATGGAAGTGCCTTGCTTAAGATCTCCGCTTTCTGTATTGCATCAATTTTCATATCGTTTTCCCTCTTTCTTTTACGTACGATAATCTCCATTGATTTTTACATAATCATACGTTAAATCACAACCCCATGCTGTTGCATATCCTTCACCCTGATGCATATCGATGAGTATATCGATTTCATCTTCTTCTAACACTTTAGCGGCATGGTCTTCATCAAAACCACAGCCACTGCCATTTACACAAACCGGAAGTTCTCCAGCTTCACTGGACAATGTTACATCGATTTTATCTACATCAAAGATTGCATCCGTATAGCCGATTGCACATAAAATTCTTCCCCAGTTGGCATCTTTTCCAAACATTGCTGCTTTGAATAATGAACTGGTGATAACACTTTTCGCAACTTTTTTTGCACAAGTAATATCTGGTGCCTGTTGTACAATACATGTCAACAGCTTGCTTGCACCTTCTCCATCTTTTGCAATGTTTCTTGAAATATCTACACAGATATCCATTAAAGCAGCTTTGAAAGCTTCATATGCTTCATTTTTTTCATCAATTACTTTATTTTTCGCCATACCATTGGCCATGATACACAACATATCATTGGTGGAAGTATCTCCATCCACACTTACCATATTAAAGGTATCATTGACAACTTCATGAACCACTTCATCTAACAATTCAGATGTGATTGCCACATCACTTGTTAAAAAGGCTAACATCGTTGCCATATTGGGATGGATCATGCCACTGCCTTTCGCCATACCACCAATACGGCATGTGACACCATCAATCATAAATTCTGTACAGAATTCTTTCTTGAAAGTATCCGTTGTCATAATGCCTTCACAAGCATCACTTCCCTTTTGATCAGAGATACCTGCACACAATTCATCCATATGCTGAACAAATGGATCCATGCTCATCGGTTCTCCAATGACACCCGTACTTGCGACAATAATATCCTCTGCTTTAATGCCAAGTGCTTTCGCACAAAGTTCACTCATGCCATTGGCAATTTCTACCCCATTGGCATTACAAGTATTGGCATTTCCACTGTTACAGATCATCGCCTGTGCAAGTCCATCTTTTAAATGTTCTTTGGTCACAAAGATGGGTGCCCCTTTAACCTTGTTTTGTGTATACGTAGCGGCAGCATTTGCCACGACTTCACTATAGATAACACTTAAATCTTTCTTTGTTTTATTTTTACGGATACCACAATGAATTCCATTGGCTTTAAACCCTTTTGGAAAACAGATACCGTTCTTCCTATATTGACTCATAAATTTCCATTCCTTTCCTAGAAGGATGGCGCTACCATCTTTAACCCCATACCTTCATCTAAATCAAACAGGATATTCATATTCTGAATTGCCTGTCCTGCCGCACCTTTTACCATATTATCTATGGCAGATACAATAATTGCCCGATTGCTTCTTTCATCCAAATGGATGGATACATCACAATAATTTGAATATTTGATATACTTTAAGTCTGCCGTTTTTCCTAAAGGAAGGACACGGACAAACTGTTCATTTGCGTAAAACTGTTCATATAAGACATGAAGCTCTTCTACCTTCATCGTTTCTTTTAAATCCACATACATCGTTGAGATGATTCCACGATTGATTGGAAGTAAATGTGGAGTAAAATTAATCAATACATCCTCATCGCACAATCTAGATAATGTTTGTTCAATCTCTGGGGTATGACGATGAGATGCGATTTTATAAGGCGCAAAAGATTCATTACAACGAGGAAAATGCGTTGTTTCACTTAAACTTTTTCCTGAACCTGTTGTACCGCTTTTTGAATCAATGATGATATGCTTGCAATCCGCAAGTTTTGCTTTCATGATTGGCGCTAAGCCTAGTGCCACACTTGTTGGATAACAGCCTGGATTCCCAATGATTTTTTTCCCTTTGATATCTTCTCGGAATAATTCAGGCAATCCATAAACACTTTCCTTATGCAACGCAGAATCATGATAATCCAGTCCATACCACATCGCATAATCTTCTTCTTTATCCAAACGAAAGTCCGCCCCTAAATCGATAAATATTTTATCGGCATCAAAACATTTACGTGCTAGTTTTTCACTTAAACCATGAGGAAGTGAGGCAAATACGACATCACTTGCCGCAATAACACTATCTTCATCCTGAAATACCATATCACATATCTGATAAAAGCCAGGATATAAATCACTAATCTTTTGTCCGGTATATGATTTAGAACTGATGCCGCTTACTTCCACCATAGGATGATTCCATAATAAACGAACCAATTCTGCTCCAGCATAGCCACTTGCTCCAATTACTCCTGCCTGTATCTTCTTCATCTTACATTTCTCCCAACTTTGTTTTTACCTGTTCAATGTGTGCCTTCACAGTTTGCGGTGCTGGTCCTCCCTTGACCACACGCATATTTACACATGTATCCAGGCTGATTGCTTCAAATATATCTTCTTCAAACAGCTCATTTACCTGTTTGTATTCTTCTAAACTTAATGTTTCCAATGTTTGATTATGATCTTGACAATAGCTGACTAGCGCACCGATACAGCGATAGGCATCACGAAACGGCATACCTTTCTTCGTTAGATAATCCGCACAATCTGTCGCATTGATAAATCCTTTACTAGCTGCATTACGCATATTATCTTTTAAGATACGTGATGTTTCCAGCATTGGTGTAAAGGTTGTTAAACACAAATTCACAGTATCGATTGCATCAAACAAAGCTTCTTTATCTTCCTGCATATCTTTATTGTATGCCAAAGGAATCCCTTTCATCATCGTTAATAAAGTTGTTAAATCCCCATATACACGTCCGGTTTTACCACGAATCAATTCCGCTACATCTGGATTTTTCTTCTGTGGCATAATAGAACTGCCAGTCGCAAATGCATCATCCAACTCCATAAATTTATATTCCCAAGAACACCATAAAATGATTTCTTCACTGAATCTTGATAAATGCATCATGACCATAGACAAATCACTTGCTGTTTCAATACAGAAATCACGATCACTGACACCATCCAGTGAATTCATGGATACAGATTGAAAGCCAAGCTCCTTACATACCATATCACGATTGATGGGATACGTTGTTGTCGCAAGTGCGCCACTGCCAAGTGGTAGTACTTCCACTCGTTTCTTTGCTTCTTTTAATCGCTCAATATCACGTAGAAACATTTCCGCATAAGCCATGATATGGTGCGCAAATGTAATTGGCTGCGCTCTTTGTAGATGGGTGTATCCTGGCATGATCGTTTCTGTATGTTCACTTGCTTTATCAACAATCACCTGAATCAGATCTTTAATATTTTCAATCACTTCATCAATAGCATCACTTGTATATAAACGTGTATCAAGTGCTACCTGATCATTACGAGAACGTGCTGTATGAAGACGTTTTCCAGCATCATGAATACGCTTTGTTAATTCACTTTCCATAAACATATGAATATCTTCTGCCATAGGATCAATCAATAACGTTCCATCTTCAATATCCTTTTTGATGGTTAACAGACCTTCTTCAATTGCTTGTGCATCTTCCATAGAAATAATTCCCTGTTTTCCCAACATATGTGCATGGGCAATACTGCCTTTGATATCCTGTGCATACATACGATGATCAACGGAAATACTGGAATTAAAATCATTCAATCTTTGATCTGCGGCCTTCTTAAATCTTGCGTCCCATAAACTCATGCAGTGCTCCTCCTTTATTTTGATTGGTGGATCAGGTATCTAATCTGACCAGATCCACCAAAGCTTTATTTCGATAATTTAAATCTTCCCGGATATAAAATCCCTGTTGCTGCCAGAAACCATTTCCGGTTTCGTTCGTTTTAAAAACGACCAATGCTACTTTATTTATTCCTTCATTTTTCAAAGCATCACAAGCATGTTTTGTTAATGAAGAAGCGATTCCCTGATGACGATATGATGTAGCAACTGCAGTATGATAGATAAAACCTCTTCTGCCATCATGTCCACTCATGATCACACCAACGATTTTTTCGTTATCTTTTGCGATGAAACATGTATTGGGATTTCTTAATAAGAAAGTTTTTATTCCTTCATAAGAATCATCTACATCATTTAATCCCATCCCTGGAGTAGATATCCATAACTGATATACACCTTCATAGTCATCCATACACATCTTTGTGATTGTCATTAAAAGCTCCTATTTTTTAGTTTTCGCATCCATCTGGGCTTTTACCTTGATAGGTAGACCATATAGATTAATGAAGCCTGCAGAATCATTTTGATCATAAGAGTCATCTTCTCCAAAACTTGCAATTTGTTCAGAGTATAAAGTATAAGGACTATTCATACCTGCAGGAATGATATTTCCTTTATAAAGTTTTAATTTTACTTCTCCAGTTACAGTTTCACTTGTTTTATCCACAAATGCGCTTAATGCTTCTCTTAATGGTGTAAACCATTGTCCATCATACAACAGTTCACCAAATTTCTGAGCAACGCCTTGTTTGTAGTGCTGTGTTGCTTTATCCAGACAGATGGTTTCCAACAGCTCATGTGCTTTATAAAGAATTGTTCCACCTGGAGTTTCATATACACCACGTGATTTCATACCAACAAGTCTGTTTTCTACCATATCGATAATACCGATACCATTAGCACCACCGATTTCATTTAATTTTTTCACCATGGCCTGTCCGCCAAGTTTTTCACCATTTAATGCCACAGGAATACCTTTTTCAAATGTTAATGTAATATAAGTTGGTGTATCTGGTGCTTTTTCAGGCGTAACACCCATTTCTAAAATCTTATCATACATTGGTTCATTCATAGGATCTTCTAAATCCAACCCTTCGTGGCTTAAGTGCCATAAGTTCTTATCTTTAGAGTAGTTAGTTTCTCTGTTGATTTTTAATGGAATGTTGTGACTTTCTGCATAATCGATTTCTTCATCTCTTGATTTGATATCCCATTCACGCCATGGTGCGATGATTGGCATATCAGGAGCAAATGCTTTGATTGCTAATTCAAAACGTACCTGGTCATTTCCTTTCCCTGTACATCCATGACAGATGGCATCTGCACCTTCTTTTAATGCGATTTCCACAAGCTTTTGACCAATCAAAGGTCTTGCGAATGCTGTACCTAACAGATAAACACCTTCATAAACCGCATTGGCTTTCATACATGGATAGATATAATCTTCAACGAATTCATCTTTTAAATCCAGAATATACAGCTTGCTGGCACCTGTTGCAATCGCTTTTTCTTCCAGACCATCTAATTCTGATTCCTGTCCAACATCGGCAGATACTGCTACAACTTCACAGTTGTTGTAGTTTTCTTTCAGCCAAGGAATGATAATTGATGTATCAAGTCCTCCAGAATATGCAAGTATTACTTTCTTAATGTCTTCTTTTTTCATGTTCTTCAACCTCTTTCTTTCTCTTTTTTTGTTTATCAAACATCTTTCAGTTTCATGAGTGGTGATATAAAAAACGTCTCTGGATAAATATATCCAGAGACGTATAGTTGCTTCACCTTACGCGGTACCACTCTAGTTGCCATGTTTTCATGACCTCTTTTTCATAACGCTGAAACATGCGTCCTGTGATACTTGTTTCCCACAGGCTCTCCAGAGTGCGTTTCTTCCTAAGCTTCCCTTCAGGCTTTCACCAATCCCCGACTCGCTTTGCTTTCCATTTAGGAATACTCTCTCTTTCCACGATTTATGGTTACATCATACTCCTTTGAAAATGACTTGTCAACACAAAATTACATTATTTTCATAATTTCTGTAAAATATTTCAAAACAATTTGTTTCATTGTTTCAGCAGAAAGACTTTGACATTCAATTTTGGTTCGCTTACAATCTTAGTAAGGAGGTGCTTTCTATGAATTTTATTTTTATATCCCCTAATTTTCCTGAAAGCTACTGGCTGTTTTGTCAGGGATTAAAAAACAACGGCGTAAATGTACTTGCCATTGGCGATACCGCTTATGCCAATCTGACAACCAATCTGAAAAACTCGATCAATGACTATTATCAAGTTTCCTCACTGGAAAATTATGATGAAGTCATGCGCGGTGTTGCCTGTTTCATTCATAAACATGGAAGAATCGACTGGATTGAATCTAACAATGAATACTGGCTTTCCCTAGATGCACGATTACGTAAAGATTTTAATATACAGCATGGAATTACGATCGATCATATTGATGAATACCAAAGCAAAATCAAAATGAAAGAATATTATGCGAAAGCCGGAATCAAGACTGCCCGTTATGAAATGGCAAGTGATGAAGCCCATGCCATCGCATTTGCGAATATGGTAGGTTATCCAATCATTATCAAACCCAATGTCGGTGTTGGTGCCAATCACACGTATAAGTTAAAGAATGAAGATGAAATCAAGGCATTCTTTGCTCATCCGATGAATGAACCATATCTGATGGAAGAATATATCAAAGGTATCTGTTTCTCATTTGATGGCATCGCCAACAGTCAAAAAGATATCCTGTTTATGACATCACATCAATATACCGAAAGTATCATGGATGCAGTCAATGAACATAAAAGCATTGGATGCTATTCTTATAAGACGATTCCTGATGATATTCTGGATGCTGGTACACGTGCAGTAAAGGCATTTGATACAAGAAATCGTTTCTTCCACTTTGAGTTCTTCCGTTTATTAGAAGATCAGCCAAACGTAGGAAAACAAGGCGATATCATTGGCTTGGAGGTTAATATGCGACCACCAGGAGGATTTTTACCTGACATGATCAATTATGCTAATGATGTAAATGTTTACCAGCTATGGGCAGATATGATCGTACATGATGCAATCCACTATCACTTTGAACGTAAATATTCCAGCTGCTTTATCGGGCGAAGAGATCAAATAGCATATGCACACAGCATTGAAGATATCAAAGCTGCCTATAACGCAAATATTTTAATGATACAAAGATTACCTGAAGCGTTGGCTTCTGCAATGGGCGATGAAGTCATCGTTGCTCGTTTCCCTAGTGAAAAAGATGTATTATTATTCCTGCATTATGCAGAAGAAACAAAAGCAGATATCGAATAGATTTCTGCTTTCATCGTAAAAAGAGATTTCAAAAATGATTTACAGATAATCATTTTTTGAAATCTCTTATTTTATTATAAAGCAGCATCAAATACAGCTTTAATTTTATCTTTTGTGGCTGCGCCTTCATGTTTCTTGATACCATCCACAAAATACGTTGGCACATACCAGTAATCCAATGTATCAGCCAGTTGTGGCTGTTCACTTTCTTCAATATATGTAATATTTATATCCTGATAAACCGGCTGCTCCTGTTTCAATTCTTCCATCCAGTTCATTGCCTGTTTACAATATGGACAGCCTTTTAAATACATCATGGTAATCTTTTTCATATCCTTATCACCTCACACATACACTATAGCATACCCCAAACTTTGAAACAATGATGATGCTTTATCAAAGTATAAGAAAATTTTATGTTACTGATCTTTTATCTTGTGGTATAATTACAACAATGTTATTTGAGGTGAATAAAATGGTTGAAAAAAAAGAGGTTTCTATTTCCTGTTTCGATACAATGCGTATGCTGCATATCTATACGCCGAAGGGATATCCAAAGGGCAGGAAGAAATATCCTGTTTTGTATATGTATGATGGACATAATCTGTTTTTTGATGAAGATGCCACCTATGGTAAAAGCTGGGGTTTAGCTGATTATCTGGATTCTCAGAATATGGATATCATCGTTGTTGGAATTGAATGCAATCATGAAGGCAATATGCGATTGGAAGAATTTTCTCCTTATGATTTTGAAGATGCGTATATTGGACATATTCATGGTCGTGGTGATCAATTGATGGAATGGGTCGTACATGAATTAAAGCCATGGATTGACAGTACATATCGTACAAAGAAAAGCCGTTCTTATACCGGTATCGCCGGCAGCAGTATGGGTGGTTTAATGGCACTTTATACTATTCTTCATCATAACGATACATTCTCTATGGCAGGTTGTTTTTCAAGTTTTTTATATCCTGTCATGGAAGATTTAAAAAAGGAATTGCATGCCTGTAGCTTAAAGGAAAGCCGCATTTTCCTATCTTGGGGAACAGATGAATTCCGTTCAAAGACTGCACTTGCTTATGGTACTGATCGAAATCTTTATATCACACAGCAATTACTACAAAAAGGCGCTGATGTTTTCCCTTATCAGCACATCAAAGGGAAACATAATGAGGCAAGCTGGGAAAAAGAATTGCCAATTGCGCTTCCTTTCTTATTCGAAGAATAAAGACGATGTTTGATACACCGTCTTTTTTCATAGATATTGTTTTACTTCCTCATATAAATATAGCTAAATCTTTGGATATTATCAAAAAGAATTCATTGTTTCATTCCACGTTTATGGAATATCTTAAAAGGTAGTAATCAAAGCTGTAAGTTTCATTAAATTCTTGATATTCTCCTGGTATTTTAAACGTTGTTCTTTGTTTATGACATTCCTATATCCATCCAAAATGTTTCATTGCTTCATAAATGCCATCCTGATCACTGTCTTTTGTGACATAATCTGCAACATCCTTTACTTCATCAATGGCATTTCCCATCGCAATCGAAAAAGCTGCCACCTGAAACATCTTTATATCATTTCTGCCATCTCCAAACACAACCACATCTTCATGCTTCCCTTTTAGCTGTTTTATCATATCTCGAATACCTTCATCTTTATGATCAGGCTCTATGATACAGGAATTGGGATGATAACGCATGGGCAAAGGATATTTATGAAAAACATCCAGTGTCTTTTCCCTGCCTGCAGGCATTGCGATGATGATACGTTCAAATTGGGGAAACTGATGATAATCGATATTCTCAATGATTTCTAAATCACCAATACATGGATCTCCATACAGATCCTTTGTAAAGCGATTATTGTGGGTAATGCGTTTTAAGGAATCCTCCACAGAAACACAAAAACTGATATCTTTTTTCAGACATTCATCAATGACTGCCAAACTAAATGCACGATCTAATGATGTATGCCGGATACACTTATGATTTACATATAAATCATTTCCACCATTACAGACCAAATGTTCAATACCTACTTCTTCAGCGACTGCTTTCGTGAAATAATAAGGGCGTCCTGTCGCAATAGCAACAAAATGGCCTTGTTGCTTCGCTAATTGAACCGCTTTTTTTGTACTATTTGGCACCAATCCGTTTTTTACGCTAGTAAGTGTGCCGTCAATATCAAAGAAAAAATATTTTTTCTGCATAGATTAGCCTTTGACCAGTTTTGTAAAATCAGCTAAAAAGGCATCCACATCTTCTTGTTTTGTTGCCCACGATGTCACAAAACGCATGGCAGTCGTATGTTCATCCATTTCTTCCCATACCTGAAATGCATAATCTTTTTGTAATTTTTCAATCAACTGATTATCTAAAATCGGAAATATTTGGTTTGTTGTTGTTTCAATAAAGAAAGATACACCAAGCTTTTTCATTTCTGACTGCATTTTTTGTGCTAATTCATTGGCATGTTTAGCACTTGGCAAATATAATCCCTGTTCAAACAGAACCTGAAACTGTGTTCCCAACAGCCACCCTTTTGCCAGCATTCCACCACGCTGTTTGATCATATAGCGAAAATTCTTTTTTAAATCATCATTCACGATAACAACAGCTTCTCCAAACAGGGCACCATTCTTTGTTCCGCCAATATAGAAAACATCGCAATATTTGCATAAATCATCAAATTCTACATCGTTATCCTCTGCTGTTAATGCGGCACCAAGTCTTGCGCCATCCATAAACAGATATAATCCAAGTTCATCACAAACATCACGTAATGCCTGTAATTCTTCTTTATGATAAATCGTTCCAATTTCTGTCGCATTGGAAATATAAATCATGGCTGGTTTTACCATATGTTCATCTTCATGTTTTTTTACTGCTTTACGTATACCTTCAACACTTAACTTTCCATCATTTCCATCTGCAATCACAACTTTATGACCAGTCGCTTCAATAGAACCTGTTTCATGCACATTGATATGTCCACTGTCCACTGCAATTACTGCCTCATAAGGGCGCAGGATTGATGAGATCACTGTAAGATTTGCCTGTGTTCCCCCTACTAAGAAATGGATATCACAATCTTCATACTCTAATACTTCTTTGATTGCTTTCTTCGCTGCAAAACAGCATTCATCTTCACCATATCCTACATGTTGTGTCATATTGGATTCTACAAGTGCCTCGATAATTTCCGGACACGCACCTTCACTGTAATCATTTCTAAAACTTATCATACAAATTCACTCCTCTACATTTTCTTCCATTATATCGCAAACAGACAAAAAAATACAGCCGGTTTTCTTACCAGCTGTACTTTTATCAGCACCGTTCTTCCATTATAATTTTTTACCTGCATGCTACCTACAATATCTTACGATTTTAACCAACATGTCCAACATGAACGATTACTGATTTCAGCACTTCTGCCAGGCTGATCTCTAAGACAAGGGGATATCTCCACCAACCCTTACAAAGTGCCATATATCAACACTCTCATCAAGTGTGATATGCGATTTCTGTTGTTACAAGTATATTATAAGATATAAATGTGATTTGTAAATCCTTTTGGAAAAATAAGCAGATAAATGGAATATTTTGTTTCTATCTCGTGTTTAGGCATTGAAAACTAAAACAAAAGTATGGTAGAATAGTGCGGATATAAAACAATAAGGAGGAGCATCATGATATTATCAGATAAGACATTATTTGAAATGATAGAAGCAGACACGTTACAAATCAGCCCATTGGAAAAACATCAGATACAGCCTGCTAGTGTCGATATTCGTTTGGGAAACACATTCAGTATTGTTGAAGATTTACCTTCCGGTATCATTAATCTGGAGGATGAAATACCTTATAAAACCATTGTTACGGATACATATATCTTACTACCTAACCAGTTTGTGCTGGCAACCACCATGGAGTATTTTCATTTACCTGATGATTTAACTGCCTTTGTGGAAGGTAGAAGTTCTTTAGGTCGTATGGGATTATTTATCCAAAATGCTGGCTGGGTCGATCCTGGATTCCATGGAGAAATCACATTAGAACTATATAACGCCAATCGCTGTGCGATTGAATTAAAAGCTGGCAGAAGAATTGGTCAGCTGGTATTCGCTAAAATGGATAGTCCTGCAATTCATCCTTATCAGGGTAAATATCAGGGGCAAAAAGGTGCAACTGGTTCTAGAGTATATTTGGATATGGAGAAACAAAGATAAGAAAAGGACATAGACAGATTTCTCACTGTTTATGTCCTTTTATATTAGTTATTTAATAAACCCATAACTTCTGGAACAAAAATTCTTTCATCCATTGTTTTCAGGTTTTCAGCGATAGCTGGTTTAAATTCCATCTGGCCCAATACATCTTTTTCTAGATCCACACCAGGTGCAATTTCAGTTAATGTCAAGACACCGTCAATCAGTTCAAATACAGCACGTTCTGTGATATAAAGAACTTTCTGACCAGTTTCTTTTGCATATTCAGCAGAGAATGTGATCTGTTCAACATCCTGTTTGAATTTCTTGACACGACCTTCCTGAAGAATATTCAGTTTACCATCTTTTACTTCTACCTTTAAACCACCTGCGGTAAATGTCCCACAGTATACAACAACTGGTGAAGTCTGTGTGATGTTGATAAATCCACCACATCCGGCAATTTTTGGTCCAAAACGTGATACGTTGATATTACCAAAGCGATCACATTCCGCAAGTCCTAAGAATGCTTCACCAAGTCCACCACCATCATAGAAGTCAAACTGATATGGCTGATCAATGATAGCATCAGGATTTGTACATGTTCCAAAAGCAGTACCAGCATTTGGTACACCACCGATTCCGCCAGCTTCAACTGTTAATTTCAATCCTGGTAAGCCTTCTTCATTGGCAACATTTGCGATACCTTCTGGCATACCGATACCTAAGTTGATGATTGCGGATGGATCAAGTTCCATTGTTGCACGACGACAAATGACCTTACGTTCATTTAAAGGCATAGGTGGAATAGAATCCACAGGTACCTTTACTTCCCCACTCAATGCAGGATTATACTGTTCAGCATATGTCTGCATGTGGTTTTCTGGACGTGATACAACGATACCATCTACATAGATTCCAGGAATCTTTACTTTACGTGGATCTAATGTACCATTAGCAACTACTTTTTCAACCTGTAGCAATACAATACCACCAGAGTTTTTCGCTGCCTGTGCAATAGATAAAGAATCCAGTGTTGCGGCTTCTTTTTCCATTGTCGCATTTCCATCTTCATCACAATAAGTAGCACGAATCAATGCAACATTTAATGGGAATGATTTATACAATAACCATTCTTCTCCATGAAGATTTACTAATTCTACCAAATCTTCTTTAGAGCGTTCATTCATCTTTGCACCTTCAATACGAGGGTCAACGAATGTTTTTAAACCGATTTTTGTGAATGTACCAGGACGGTGTCCGGCAATATCACGGAACATCAATGAAATCGTTCCAAGTGGAAGGTTGTATCCTTCTACCTTATTTTCAAATACCAGTTTCTGAAGCTTAGGAATTAATCCCCAGTGTCCACCAATGATACGTTTTAACAGTCCTTCATGACCTAACTTGTTTAGCCCAAGTTTATCTGTTCCATCTCCGATACCAGCTGAAAACATAATTGTCAAATTGTTTGGATGACCAGTTTTCAAGAAAGATTCTTCGATACCAACAGAGAATTCCTGTGGATGTCCACAACCAATGAAACCACCAATACCTACAGCAGCTCCATCAGGAATCATAGCGACTGCCTGTTCTAAACTTATTACCTTACCCAAATCCAATTACCTCCTTTTTATCATCTTCTGCATTCAGTGTATCATAAACACATGTATCAGCAAAATGATAAGCACCTAGAATCGAGTGTTTCTTATTTGTTAGAGAATGTTTTTTCTTTTACTTTTTCTAAGAAGCAAGTCATACCATATGTCTGATCTTCAGTAGCGAAGCAGTTAGAGAATTCTTCAACTTCGATTGCAATACCACCATCGATATCTGTCTGTAGACCATTGTTGATTGCTTTTTTAGAGTTAGCAACTGCAATAGGCGCATTTTTCGCAATACCGTTTGCCATTTTCATAACAGTAGGCATTAATTCTTCAGCTGCAACAACATTGTTTACCAAACCGATTGCAAGTGCACGATCTGCTTTGATGTTACGTGCTGTATAGATCATTTCTTTTGCGATACCAACACCAACGATTCTAGCTAAACGCTGAGTTCCACCAAATCCTGGCGTAATACCCAAACCAACTTCTGGCTGTCCGAATACAGCATTTTCACTAGCGATACGAATATCACAGCTCATTGCTAATTCACATCCACCACCTAATGCGAAACCATTAACAGCAGCGATGACTGGGCAACGGAATGTTTCAATTTTACGGAATACTTCATTACCGAATTTTCCATAAGTAGCAGCTTCTTCAACTGATTTTTCTTTCATTTCAGCAATATCAGCACCAGCTACGAAAGATTTTTCACCAGCACCAGTAATGACAAGTGCATAAACATCTTTATTTGCATCTACTTCATTTAAAGCTTCATTTAATTCAGTTAATACCTGTGTGCTTAATGCATTTAATGCTTTTGGTCTGTTGATTGTGATTGTTGCAACATGACCTTCCACGTTTAATAAAATAGTTTCCATTTTGTTACCTATCCTTTCATATTTTTAAAAAAGTGAATCCACAATTTCAATGGAGTACATGTGAAATTATAGATTCACTGATACTAATGACTAGTCTTATTTAGAGTAATCGTAGAATCCGATTCCAGTCTTCTGACCTAATTTACCGCCACGTACCATTTTTCTCAATAATGTACAGCAACGATATTTAGAATCGTGAGTTTCTGCATATAATACATCCATGATTGCAACAACGATATCCAAACCGATTAAGTCACCTAATGCTAAAGGTCCCATAGGGTGGTTAGCACCAAGTTTCATAGCAGTATCGATATCTTCGATAGAAGCGATACCTTCCTGTAAGATACATGCAGCTTCATTGATCATAGGGATCAGGATACGGTTAACAACGAATCCAGGACCTTCAGCAACTTCTACTGGAGTTTTTCCTAATGATTTACTGATTTCGATGATAGCATCTTTTGTTTCAACTGGTGTGTTGATACCAGAGATAACTTCAACCAGTTTCATACGATCTGCTGGATTGAAGAAGTGCATACCGATTACTGGGTGTTTGATTCCCTTAGCGATTTCAGTTACTGATAAAGAAGAAGTGTTTGTACCAAAGATACAGCTTTCTTTACAGATTTCATCTAATGTAGAGAATAATTCTTTCTTAGTTTCCATGATTTCAAGAACAGCTTCTACAACTAAATCACAGTCAGCTAAATCTTTGTATTCTCCAGCTTTTAAGTTTCCTTTGATTTCAGCAGCTTTTTCAGCAGTCATTTTTTCTCTTGTAACCAATTTGTCTAATTTTTTACCGATTTTGTCGATACCACCCTGTGCCCATTCTAATTTGATGTCACAAACAGTTACATCGTATCCGTTTGTAGCGAAAGCATTAGCGATACCCTGGCCCATTGTTCCGGCACCAATAACTCCAACTTTTTTCATTTTAAATATCTCCTTTTTATTTTTTATAGTAACAAAAGGACAGCGTTACAACGCGCTGCCTTTTGTTATTGCTACTTCATTATGCTTTTTTCGCAGCGATGATTTCTTCTTTTAATAATGGAAGGATTTCTTTTACGTCACCAACAAATCCCATGTTTGCAATGCTGAAGATTTCAGCCTGTGGGTCACGGTTGATAGCGATAATCATATCTGATTTTTCCATACCAGCAACGTGCTGACAAGCACCTGAAATACCACAAGCAATGTATAAGCTTGGACGAACTGTCTTACCAGTCTGACCAACCTGGATATCTTTGCTAACGAATCCATCGTCAACAACTGCACGAGAAGCACACATAGCTCCGCCTAATTCATCAGCAACAGCCTGTACCATATCTAAGCAGTCTTCTGCTCCACGTCCTGCACCAACTAAGATATCGCATTTTGTAATATCGATTCCTTCAACAACTTTTGCGATTGTTTCTTTAACGATAACTTTTGCATCTTTGTCAGCGAATTCTGGAGTAAATTCAATAACTTCACCAGTTCTTGAAGCATCTACTGGATCCATACTGAATACGTTTGGACGAATTGTAGCCATCTGTGGACGAGTGTCTGGACAGATGATTGTACCGAATAAGTTACCACCGAATGTAGGACGAGTTACTAATAATAAAGCTTCGTCAGTCTTTTCTGGGTCCATTTCGATTTTTGTAGCATCAGCAGTCAAACCTGCATTTAAACGTGCAGCAACACGAGGTGCCAAGTCACGTCCTAAAACAGTAGCTCCAGTTAAGAAACTGTCTGGTTTAAATTTATTAATGATCTGAGTTAATGTATCAGCATAGAACTGAGTTGAATATCCTTCAAGCATAGCATCATCAGCTACGATTACTTTGTCAGCACCGTGAGCGATAACATCCTGTGCCTGATCCTTGATGTTGTGTCCTAATAAAACACCAACAACCTGGAATCCCATGTGAGGAATGGATGCAACCAATTTTCTAGCTTCAGAAATTAATTCGTATCCAACATTGGCGATCACGCCGTTTCTCTGTTCAACGAATACGTAAATATCTTTGTATCCTTCAAATTTAGCCATTGTATTCTCCTCCTATTTCGTAATGATCTGCTTTTCTTTCAAAGTCTTAGCAATCAATTTAGCAGCTTCGCCAGCTGGCAGTTCGTAAGTTTCAGTTTCAGCAGTAACATCTTTTGTGAATGTGTGATGTACTTTTGTTGGAGAACCTGCAAGACCAACTTTGCTAGCGTCGATTCCTAAATCATTGAATGTCATGATTTTAACTTCTTTATTGAAAGAATCAACGATATCATTACAGTTCATGTAACGAGGAGTGTTCATTCCACTTAATGTTGTTAACAGACATGGAAGTTTAGCTTCGATAATTTCTTCGCTATCTTCCAAAGATTTTCTAACTGTGATGACTTTGTCATTGATATCAATAATTTTGTCAACATAAGTTACCTGAGGGATATCTAAACGTTCAGCAGTCTGAGGACCAACCTGAGCAGTATCACCATCGATAGCCTGACGACCAGCAATGATCAAATCATAACCGATTTTTTCGATTGCAGCAGCAAGTGTACTAGAAGTAGCACAAGTGTCAGCACCAGCGAATGCACGGTCAGTGATCAGAACACATTCGTCAACACCACGAGCCAATAATTCTTTTAACATTCCACTAGCCTGTGGAGGTCCCATAGAGATAACTGTAACAGTTACATCATCTTTTGTTTCTTTAATTTTTAAAGCTTCTTCAACACCAGCTAAGTCGTCTGGGTTAATGATACTTGGAACACCGGCACGAATCAATGTACCAGTTACTTTATCAACACGGATCTCAGTTGAGTCCGGTACCTGTTTAACAAGAGCGATAATTTTCATGTTCTTCTTCCTTTCCTCTATTATTTCAACATCTGGCCAGAAATAACCATACGCTGTACTTCAGAAGTACCTTCGTAGATTTCAGTGATCTTAGCATCACGGAACATTCTTTCTACTGGATAGTCACGAGTATAACCGTATCCACCCATTAACTGGATAGCTTTTGTAGTAACTTCCATAGCAACTTCAGCAGCAAATAATTTTGCTTCAGCAGCTAAATAAGTATAAGGCTGTCCGTTTTCTTTAGCCATTGCAGCCTGGTAAACTAATAATCTAGCAGCATCAGTTTTTGTCTGCATATCAGCTAACTGGAACTGAGTGTTCTGGAATTTAGCGATAGAACGTCCAAACTGTTTACGTGATTTAACATAAGGAACTACTTCATCGATAGCACCCTGTGCGATACCTAATGCCTGAGCAGCGATACCAATACGTCCACCATCAAGTGTCTGCATGGCAATCTTGAATCCTTTACCTTCCTGACCTAACAGGTGATTTTTTGTAAGACGTACGTTGTTGAAAATAAGTTCGCTAGTTGCACTACCACGGATACCTAATTTCTTTTCGTGCTGTCCAACTGTAAATCCTGGCATACCTTTTTCTACGATAAATGCAGAAATACCGTGTGTACCTTTTGATTTGTCAGTCATTGCAAAGATAACATATACATCAGCTTCACCAGCGTTTGTAATAAAGATCTTTGTACCGTTTAAGATGTAGTCATCTCCATCTTTTACAGCTGTAGTCTGCTGTCCAGCAGCATCTGTACCTGCGTTTGGTTCTGTTAAACCGAATGCAGCCAGTTTTTTACCTGTACATAAATCAGGCAGATATTTGTTTTTCTGTTCTTCTGTACCAAATGCGAAGATTGGCCAAGTACCTAATGAAGTATGAGCTGATAATACAACACCTGTAGTTGCACATTTCTTACTCAATTCTTCTACTGCAAGAATGTAGCTTAAGTAGTCAGCTCCAGCTCCACCGTATTCTCTTGGGAATGGAATACCAAGCATTTTACATTCTCTCATTTTTTCAACGTTTTCACGTGGGAAACGTTCGTCTTCGTCGACTTCTGCTGCAAGAGGTTTTACATCTTTTTCAGCAAACTCAGCGAATAGCTTCTTCATCATTTGTTGTTGTTCTGTTAACATGAAGTCCATAAGTGTTCTCCTCTCCTTAATTTACTTGAACAATAGGATTTCCTTCTTAAGCCATTGACTGGCATGGGCGTTATCCAAAAGGGATAAGCGCAATCCTACTTTTAATTTTAGAACTATTTTTACCTCTCGTCAACCACTTTGTTATTTTTTTAACAATTATTTGATGAAAATTTCACAAGTCCATTTTTTAAATTATTTATTTCCCTGAAATCTAACCAAAAATCTTACATTGCAATCTTGAACCATTTACATACATATGCTGTGTATGTCACATGTATACATAAAGATAAAGCTTTAAAACAGGCTGTTATCGTATCAGTTCAGTATCTTCTGCTTTTTCCATTTTTTGTATCTGTCACATTATTTTTACAATTTTACTTTCTATATATATTTTAATTTCGTACTATAATTTACAAAATCTTTTATTTTTCACTTAATAATTTTTTCACAAGTGGTTGACAAAAGGCCTTGTTTCCTATATGATGTTGCTGTATGGTGTCGGGTGGTTGCCTGATACTCAATAAAAGAAAGAAAGACAGGTAGAGAAAATGAAAAAAACTTATGTTGTTAGCGCAAAACGTAGCGCAATCGGTAGTTTTCTTGGATCTTTGACAACTGTAAAACCAGTTGACTTAGGTGCTACAGTTGTAAAAGCTTTATTAGAAGACGGAAAAGTTGCTCCAGAAAACGTTGATGAATTACTTTGTGGTAATGTATTAAGTGCTGGATTGGGACAGAACATTGGTCGTCAGGTAGCTTTAGCTGCTGGTATTCCTGAATCAGTATGTTCACACTCAGTAAACATGGTTTGTGGTTCTGGTTTAAGAACTGTAATGGAAGGTGTTATGTCAATCCAGACTGGTTTCAACGATATCGTTGTTGCTGGTGGTGTTGAATCAATGTCAGGTGCTCCTTACCTAATTCCTGCAAACACTCGTACAGGAAACAAAATGGGAGATTTCAAATGTGTTGACCACATGATCTATGATGCATTAACAGATGCTATGAATGGTATTCACATGGGTGTTACTGCAGAAAACATTGCAAAAAAATATAACATCACTCGTGAAATGCAGGATGAATTCGGATATGCTTCTCAGCAGAAAGCAATCGCTGCTGTAGATAGTGGAAGATTCAAAGATGAAATCGTTCCAGTAGAAGTAAAATTACGTAAAGAAACAGTAATTTTTGATACTGATGAACACCCTAACCGTAAATCAACTCCTGAAAAAATGGCTAAATTACGTCCAGCATTCATCAAAGATGGTACTGTAACAGCTGCAAATGCTTCTGGTATCAATGATGGTGCAAGCTTCGTATTGTTAGCTAGTGAAGATGCTGTTGAAAAATATGGTTTAACTCCAATCTGTGAAATCGTTGGTATTGGCCAGGGTGGTGTTGATCCATTAACTATGGGTCTTGGTCCTACTCCAGCAATCCGTAACGCTTTGAACTATGCAGGTATGAAATTAGATGACATCGAATTGGTTGAATTAAACGAAGCATTCGCTGCTCAGTCTTTAGGTGTTATCCACGAATTAGTTGAAGAACACGGTATTGATCGTGAAGCATTCATGGCTAAGACAAACGTAAACGGTGGTGCTATCGCATTAGGACACCCAGTAGGTGCTTCTGGTAACCGTATCTTAGTTACATTGATTCACGAAATGATCAAACGTGATGCTAAGACTGGTCTTGCTTCTCTATGTATTGGTGGAGGACAAGGTACAGCTGTTATCGTTAAACGTCCATAATTATAAGACAAACAAAAAGCTGCGCAATAAAGTGCAGCTTTTTTTAATGTGTTGTTCCTCCTGGTATTAGGATATCCTCGCTATGTTCAATACATGCTTTTATGGTTTTTTCAAGGCCAAGAGATATCATATCAATTGGCATGCTCGCTGTAGATGAAGAAAGCTTTGCTGCCTGGGATGTATCATAAGGCACATGGATAAACCCTCCCCTGATATGAGGATATTTTCTATCAATCATATACAATAGTGAATACATGACATAATTACATACATAAGTTCCCGCAGAGTAAGATATAACAGCTGGAATGCCTGAAGACTTTAATTCTTCACATATTGCTTTGACAGGCAGTTTTGTAAAGTAAGCATCTGGTCCATCTTTTTCTATTTTGGATTGTAATGGCTGGTTTCCTTTGTTATCAGGAATTCTAGCATCCATGTAATTGATTCCAACAAATTCAGGGGTGATGTTTGCCCTACCACCTGCCTGTCCTACACAGATGACAAGATCAGGATGATTTTTTTGAATGGCTTCATCCAATAGCTTTGTACATTCTCCAAATACTGTTGGTATTTCTAATTTTATAATATTGGCTGTCTGTATGTGATCAGGCAGTCTTTTTACTGCTTCATAAGCAGGATTGATGGACTCTCCACCAAATGGATCAAATCCGGTAATTAAAACGTTCATAAGTTCCTCCTTGTTACTCAGCTCATCATGATCATATAGATGATCTGAAAGATTAATAAGATGACTGCGACCAATATCTGTTTTTTTATCACGCCATATTTGTCTTTCATTTCTAAAATAGCGACAGGTACCATATTGAAGTTTGCGGCCATCGGTGTTATTAGTGTACCACAAAAACCACAGGTTAGCGCAAGACTTCCTACAATTGTTGGATCTGCGCCTAATGCTAATACAAATGGTGCCCCTATTCCTACGCTCATGACTGTAATAGCCGCAAAGGCATTTCCCATTACCATCGTAAATAAAGCCATGCCAATTGCATAAACCAAGATACCAACCACAAGGTTTCCTGAAGGTATGATATGAGAAACCATAGAACTGATGACTTCCCCTACACCGGCTGCGGTGAATACAGCACCCAAGGTTGCCAATAGTATAGGAAGCAAGGACATAGGACCAACGGTATCTAACATTCTTCGTGCATCTTTTAAAAAGATTGTGCTGCGATTTTCTTTCGACATAAGCATGAGGATGATGATAGCAATCCCTACCCCAATGCCTACACCTGCAATTGAGCTGATATCTGTAAATAACGCAAAACACAATGCTGTCAATCCAATACATAATGCTGGGATAAATATTTTCATACCGATTTTTTGAAATCCCTGTTGCATTTCCTCCTGGGTTGGCTTATCCAGCTTTCCTTTTGCTGTTTTTCCTGTGATGACCGGAATCACAAGCAGCATTACAAACACTCCGGTTACAGAAGATGGAATCCATTTCCCCATCATGAATAAAATACCCAGCATTCCCCAGAAAAAGGCCGTACCATAGCGATGAGGATTGCTTTTATCAAAAGCATTGCGATAAGCACTATAACATGCAATCATCCCAATACAGATATATAAAATTTCTAACAGTTTACTGCTTAATGTAACTTCCTGGCTGAGAAAGAATTCAATGATATTCATGAAGCTTCATCCTTTCTGTGTTCCTGCTTTTCTATTTTTTTATTTTTTATCATATAGTATGTAATACTCACGATTAACGCCATGATGGCAACTGGAATCTGTGTTTTGGCTAAATCTGCCAGAGCTACATCATATCCTAAATCTTTATATGTTCCTTGTACCAGCAGCATGCCACTGCCTCCTACAAACAACACCTGTCCAAAGAACATGGCGATGTTTTCCATACCGGCAGACATGCCTTTTAATTCTTCCATATGTTTTTCTGATATTTTTTTATTTTCCTTTTCTGCTGCCGCATGTGCCATTGGCAAGACAATCGGACGTACAAAGCCTGCGACACCGCCAAATTCTACATTAAATGCCGCAAACAACATACGAAGTACGCCATAGACCCCTAATACAATGCCAGCTGAGGCATTCTTCATTTTTCCCATCAATGCGCTTGCGGCTTGTTTTAAGCCACTTCGTTCCAGGGTTCCTGTCACCAGCATAACGATGATAAAGGTACACATACTTCGATTGGACACAAAACTGTTTCCCAGTGTTTCTAAAAAGGTCATCATATCCATGCCGGATACAAAGGCTGTCACTACACATGCGCTTATAATAATCAAAATGGAATTTAATTTTAACGCAAATCCTAGAATCACGATCACGATTCCTAGCAATTTGATATATTCCATGATGCATCATCCTTTCTTCATTGATATTTTCAACCATAAAAGCATCGAAAATATGCTTCATTATACATGATGAAGAACCCTTTTGTCGATGCAGATACAGCAACTGGAAGAAATTTCAAAAAAGGCTATCTTTGGATAGCCTAAAATAAATGAAGAATAAGATTGGTTATGATACATAACACGATGCCACATACAGTTGGAATCAGAAAGGACAACATTGTCCATTTTCTACTTTGTGTTTCTTTTTTGATAGTAAGCAAAGTGGTAGCACATGGAAAGTGCACAAGACAAAACATCATGGTACAAATTGCTGTGATCCATGTCCAGCCATGATCGACAAACAAAGTTTTTAATACGCTTAAATCTGCGATATTATTCATGGATCCACTTGCCATATATGCCATAATGATGATAGGAACGACGATTTCATTCGCTGGAAAGCCTAAGATAAATGCTAATAGAATCACGCCATCCAAGCCCATTATGCGTCCAAATGGATCCAGAAAATCAGAAATCATCGTTAATAATGTTACATCTGAAATCGTAATATTGGCAAGCAGCCAGATAATTGCACCAGCTGGTATGGCAACACTAATGGCCCTGCCTAATACAAACAATGTACGATCAAAGATAGAACGAACGATTACTTTGCCAAATTGTGGTCTTCGATATGGTGGCAGTTCTAATGTAAAGCTGCTTGGGACTCCCTTCAACAAAGTTTTACTTAATATTTTGGATATCACAAGAGTCAGAAATATTCCAAATACAATGACTCCTGTCAATAACAGCGTGGAAACAATACCATTCCATGGTGAAATCAATACCCCCGAAAAAAACATAGTAATCAAAGCAATCAGCGTTGGAAAACGTCCATTACAAGGAATAAAAACATTGGTAAGTATCGCAATCAAACGTTCTCTTTGAGAATCTATAATTCTTGCGCCGGTAACACCAACAGCATTACAGCCAAATCCCATACAGATTGTTAACGCCTGTTTCCCACATGCATTTGCTTTTTGAAATAAACCATCTAGATTAAATGCAATTCTTGGAAGATATCCATAATCTTCTAATATCGTAAACAATGGAAAGAAAATCGCCATTGGCGGCAGCATGACACTGATGACCCATCCTGCAGTTTTCACCATGCCATCGATCACAAAATTTTCTAAAGCTGGATATACCTCCCAGCCTTGAAAAAGTGAATGCATCCATGCTTCCAAATGCGTAAACATCGCGCTTAGTACATCACTTGGCATATTGGCACCGGAAATCGTAATCCAGAATATTACCGATAACAATACGATCATCCATACAAATCCCCATACTTTATCTGTAAAGATACGATCCAGTCTTGCATCTTTTTCCAGATAAGCGGCATTGTTAAAGATAATACTTTCATCACAGATTTCTTTTGCTTTCTGATGCAGTTTTTTCACGATTTCATCTTCATACACCTGATAGATTCCACATGCGGATAGGCGTTGTATTTCCTCTTGCACGCATTGTTTTACCTGTTTTGCATTGATGATTGCTTCATAAAATCGTATTTTTTCTCCTTCTGGCTCTAATAATTTCATAGCGAGAAATCGTTTATTATCCATTGTGGTATCCATGATTTCACACAGGTGTGCAATGCTGTTTTCAATTTCTTTGGTATAGGTGATTACCTGCTTGTTTTGTAAATGGCTTTCTCCAACTTTCTTGATTGCTTTTTTTAAATCATCAAAACCTTCCTCACTTCTAGCACTCATCGACACTACTTCAATACCTAACAGATCATGCAGCTTATCTAAATTGATGGTGATTTTTTTCTTTTTCGCCTCATCCATCAAGTTCACTACCATAATGACATTGGGTGTGATTTCCATTGTCTGTAGTACAAGGTGCATATTACGTTGTAAACATGTCGCATCACAGATCACCAGACAAATGTCACATTTTTCAAAACAAATATAATCTCTTGTCACTTCTTCCTCACTAGAATGCGCCAGTAAGGAATATGTTCCTGGCAGATCTATCAGCTGATGCACCATATTCTGATCATTAAAGCTTCCCTGTGCCAGTTCTACGGTTTTCCCCGGCCAATTGCCTGTATGTTGATGCATTCCTGTCAATGCATTAAATACTGTACTTTTTCCTACGTTTGGATTTCCCACCAAAGCAATAGTATATCCTGGTCGTTCTTTTAATACCGCCGCATTGATTTCATCATTTACCGCAAGCATTTTCTCAAAGAGCATGTTCTTCCCCCTTTACCACTTCAATCAATTTGCTTTCGTTATTTCGCAATGCTATTTTACATCCTTTGATCAAATAGGCACGCATGCCTTTGCTTGGGCTTTCTAATACAGGCTCCACTAATGTACCATTCACAAAGCCAAGATCCAAAAGACGTCGTTTCATCTCACAGTCCACAATACTTTTCACAAAGACTTTTTCTTTCATCCTGCACTCGTATAAAGTCACTCTTTTCACTTCCCATTATTAGTTTATCGAAAGCAGGGCTTTATGATAAGGCGAACACCTAAAAACCGTAAAAAGAAAAGGACAAGTGTCCTTTTTATGAAATAATT
Source organism: Absiella sp. AM29-15 (assembly GCF_003434225.1). Lineage (NCBI taxonomy): Bacteria > Bacillati > Bacillota > Erysipelotrichia > Erysipelotrichales > Erysipelotrichaceae > Amedibacterium > Absiella sp. AM29-15. The sequence goes on along the minus strand of NZ_QVFL01000016.1, from coordinate 50,021 downwards.
TGATTTTTACCTGATCGTTTTCCCTGATACATATGTTCATCTGCATTCTGTATGGCATCATCTACATCATCAAGTACTGCACTTAATCCAAAAGTCATGGTCACTTGAATATGTTGATCATCAAAATTAAAATCAAATGCTTCAATTTTCTGCCGGATCTGTTCCAGCATCGCTTTTGGCATCATCACATCTTCACCCTCAAACAACAATACAATTTCTTCTCCACCCCATCGCACGATACCAATACTTTGAAATAATATATCTTTGATAATCGTAGCAATCGAAACCAATACATAATCACCGCACATATGTCCATAATGATCATTGATATATTTAAAATCATCTATATCTCCCAAAGCCACAAAGGTTGGATGGATATGTTCAGACTTTATCGTATCATACATGTGCCAGCGGGTCCAAAGACCAGTCAATTGATCATAATTGGCAATCTCATATAAGCTTTCATTTTCATCACTTAAACTCTTTTCTATTATATGAGAACTGATTTTTGTGATAATTGCCCCATATAATATCATCCCAAAGCTAATACATGCATTGAAAAGATACATCCCCTGCATTACCTTCTGATGGGACAAATTTAATACACCAAACATATTTTGATCCATAATCAGCTTCAACACAAAAAACAAAAGCACCTCACACAATGAGATCACATAAGGTACTGCACGATTCTTGAAAGGACTGAAATACACTAATGAAGTCAATGCAATCAACAACAATGTATAACCAGAACTCCATCCCAGATACAGTGTAGAAATTACCACAAAGATGGATACCTCCAAATGCACGATACTGACAGCTAAACGGAAGTATCCTTTTTTTATGACAAGCAGCATAAGTATGTAAAACAATACACTGCCAAAATTGTAAAACGTTAAAGGAATCTGGTGAATGATCGCGCAAATGACTGCATAAAGCATATGTGCACCCATCGCAAGAAGTATGATTTTTCGATATACATCCTTGATGTAAATTTTATTTTTATGAATATTATCCATTCCCACATATCTCCTTTATACTTCTGTATTATACCGCAGAAAAAGAAATTGAGGAATATTTTTATTTAAAAAATGCTAAATCTTTCTTCATTTGTTCTAAATCATCGCGAATAGCGATATGCTGAGGGCATAATCCTTCACAACGACCGCATTTTTTACATTGATCAAAACGTGCTTCCCTCGCCATTGCGTCAAGTTTTTTCTTGGTGGCATCTTTATTGCTGTATTTTGCATATTCATTCCATATTTTAAAATTACCTGGAATATCAATACCAAATGGACAAGGCATACAGTATTTACAAGCCGTACAGCCATTTTTTGTTCTTTCCAGAATCATATTGGCAACTTTTTCAATCAGTTGTTCCTCTTCTTCATTTAGTTGCTCCAGCTGATCAAAGGTATGTAAATTATCTTCCACCTGCTGCATGGTAGACATGCCACTTAAAATAACACGTACATTGCTATGACTTGCGACCCAGCGAAGTGCCCATGAAGAAATACTATCATTTGGACGTTTCTTCTTTAAGATTTCTGCGATATCTTCAGGCAGCACTGCTAAATTGCCTCCCTTTACAGGCTCCATAATTACCATGGGAATCTGTTTTTTTGCACACAACGCATACCCTTGATCTCCAGCTTGTACATTACGGTCAATATAGTTATATTGAATCTGACAGAAGTCCCAGTCCCGTGCATCAATCATTTCTTTAAATACTTCATATTCATCATGAAATGAAAAGCCCAAATTACGAATTTTTCCAGTTTCTTTCAGATTATCCAGATATTCTAATACGCCCAATGCTTTTGCCTTTTCCCATGTATCCTTATTCATCGCATGTAATAAATAAAAATCAACATAGTCCACATCTAAACGCTGTAGCTGTTCTTCGAATATACGCTTTGCATCGTCTAATGTTTCAATCTTAAACATTGGCAGTTTTGTTGCTAAGTAAAAACTGCTTCGATCATATTTCTTTAATACCCTTCCTACAAATGGCTCACTGTCCCCATTGTGATAAGGATATGCTGTATCAATATAATTCACACCTTGAGCAATCGCTTTATCTAACATTGCCTCCGCTTCACACTCACATATACTGCCATCCGTATTTAATGGAAAACGCATACAGCCAAATCCTAATAACGATACCTTTTCTCCATGTTTCATTTCTCTAACATCCATTTTATTCACCTCTGCCTTTATTATAAAATAAAATACAGGAAATTTCTCCTGTATTTTTACATATTTATAAACTTTCTAAATCAAATGGTGTCATTTGATATACATAATTCAACCAGTTGCGATATAAAAGATTCGCATGACTTCTCCATGAGAATACTGGTTCATTGTTAGGATCATCTTCTGGGAAGTAATTATATGGCAGCTGAATTGGTTTTCCCTGCTTTAAATCACGAAAATATTCTTGTGCCAGAGTTTCCTTTCCATATTCTAAATGTCCTAAAATAAAGATCTGATGAAAATCGGGTGTCGCAATAATATTGCTGCCAGTATGTTTGGATTTACTTAAAACCTCTAAACCCTTTACTTTTGCCAATGCTTCTTCATCAATGGCAGTATGACGGGAATGTGGTGTTAAATGTATTTCATCAAATCCATTTGTCAAGAAGTTATATTCATCACATAAAACCTGTGGAAATATGCCAAACACTTTGTGATCCATCAATTTTTTCTGGATACCATAATGATAATATAAACCAGCCTGTGCTCCCCAACAGATATGAATGGTAGAATACACATGTTTTTTACTCCATTCCATGATTTCACAAAGCTCTTCCCAATAATCCACCTCTTCAAAAGGCAGATGCTCCACAGGTGCACCTGTGATAATCAAGCCATCATAATTATGCTTTTTGATTTCATCAAAGGTATCATAAAACTTAACCAGATGATCCTGGCTGGTATTTTTGGATACATGCCCTTTTACCATCATAAAATCAATATCCACCTGTAAAGGCGACTTACTAATTAAACGTAAAATCTGTGTTTCCGTTTCTATTTTCTTTGGCATTAGATTTAATATAACGATTTTCAAAGGACGAATATCCTGTTTTGTTGCGACATCTTCTTCTAATGCAAAAATCTTTTCACTTTCCAAAATCGCCTTTGCAGGCAATCCATTTGGTATGTTGATTGGCATAGCTGCTCCACCTCTTTTAACTTAAATCTGTGCAAATGCCTGTTTTAAATCCTCAAGGATATCATCCACGTTTTCTAATCCTACTGAGAAACGAATCATTCCTCCATCAATTCCAGCAGCCACCAGCTGTTCATCACTTAATTGACGGTGTGTTTCACTTGCTGGATGTAATACACATGTACGAATATCTGCGACATGAACTTCATTGGAGGCAAGTTTTAAATGATCCATGAAAGCTGCTGCGGCAGGACGTCCACCCTTGATAATAAAGGAAATTACACCACTGCAGCCTGTCAGATATTTCTGTGCAAGTGCATAATTCGCATCAGAAGCAAGACCTGGATAAGTAACTTTTTCTACCTTATCACAGCTTTCCAGATATTTCGCAACTGTTAATGCGTTATCACAATACTGTTTCATACGTACAGCAAGCGTTTCTAATCCAAGGTTTAATAAGAAGGCAGAATGTGCTGCTGGATAACATCCGAAATCTCTCATCAACTGCATTCTTGCTTTAATGATATATGCCATATTGCCATAAGTTTCTGTATAAGAAATGCCATGATAAGATTCATCTGGTTCTACAAGACCAGGGAATTTTCCATTTGTCCAGTCGAATTTACCACCATCGACGATGACACCGCCGACCTGTACAGCGTGTCCATCCATATATTTACTTGTGGAATGAATGACAATATCTGCGCCCCATTCAAATGGACGGCATAAGATTGGTGTCGCAAATGTGTTATCTATGATCAATGGTACTCCCATTTCATGTGCGATATTCGCAAAACGTTCAATATCAAAAACAGCCAAAGCTGGATTTGCGATTGTTTCCCCAAATACCAGTTTTGTATTCGGCTTAAATGCTGCCTTAATTTCTTCATCACTTGCGGATGTATCAATATAAATACATTCAATACCCAGTTTTTTCAAAGTGATTGAAAAAAGGTTGATACTGCCTCCATAGATTTGTGGAGTTGCGATGATACTGTCCCCTGCTTCACATATATTTAAAACTGACAATAACGTTGCTGCCTGACCGGAAGTTGTACACATTGCACCAACACCGCCTTCTAATGCAGCGATTTTTTCTTCCACTGCCATCACGGTTGGATTTCCAAAACGTGAATAACATAGTCCTTTCGTAGGATCATCAAAGATTGCGGCTACTTCTGCAGCAGAATCATATACATATGTCGTGCTTTGTACAATCGGTAAAACTCTAGGTTCTCCGTTTTTTGGTGTATAACCGGCATGTAAACATTTTGTTTCGGTTTTCATTTATTTCATCCTCCATTTTCATTTGTAATTTATTTTACACTTTTTTACTTAGTTTATCAATCACATTCCCGTTTTTCTTCTATGACCTTCAATATTTCATCACTGCCAGCATAGGGCAGCACAGGACTTTCTAACAATCCCTGATGAATACAGGAAATGGCATATTCCACTTCTCCGGTAAAATCACTTTCCATCTGTACACTGATTTCTGTCTTTTCTCCATTTTTGATAAGATATGCACGTGTATTCTTCCAAAAGTTCTCACAAACGATATATCCTTCATCACCATATAAAAAGCCTTTATTTTCCATACTAGCATCCCAACTGCATACGATATGTGCCATCACACCATTTTCATACATCAGCATTCCCTGTGCCTGTGAAATATAGCCCTCTTTTTTTCTGCGTATCATCATATCATGATGCTTCAGTTTGCTTTGCGCAAAATAATTCGCATAGGCAATCGGATAAACACCAATATCATATAAACAGCCTCCAACATCACCACGCAATACCCATGAGCTGAGGTCTTTTTCATGAACATTTAAATAGCTGCAATATCTAGCATCGATCATAGAAAGCTTTCCAATCACACCCTCCCTTACCATCTGAATCAGTTTTTGGTTTAACGGAGTAAATAATGTTTTATGTGCTTCCATCAAAAAACAGTGCTGTTGCTTTGCATAATCGAAGCATTCTTTTAAATCCTCACGATTGGTCAACATCGGTTTTTCACAGATCACATGTTTATGATGCTTTAAACACAACATGATATGTTCCTTATGTAAATGATTAGGTGTACAGATATAAATCAGCTCTATTGCATCATCAAGACATAAATCCTCATAGCTTCCATAAGCTTTGATCGCATGGCATTCTTTTTGAAAAGCTTTTGCTTTTTCTATATTTCTTGATGCTACACCATATAAAACACCATCTTTGGCATGAATAATGCCATTTGCTACTCTTTTTGATATTTTCCCAAGTCCCAGGATTCCAATATTCATAAACAAACCGCCTCTTTTCAAATTGATTTTACCATACTTCTTTATGCCCTTACATTTATTTTTATTATTTTTTTAAATATACCCACAACGATTGTTTTTTATAGTATAATAGAAAAAATAAAGGAGGCGATCATATGCATTATGAAATCGTAGGTGGGCAGCTGCCCGTTGTCATCTGTAAAGTAGATGCAGGTGAAAAGATTTATACAGAATCCGGTGGTATGTGCTGGATGGATGATGGTTTTGAAATGGATAGTAATACAAGAGGAGGGCTTTTAAAAGGATTAGGTCGTGCAATGAGTGGCGAATCTATCTTTATGACGACATATACAAGTCCTCGTGATCATGCGGAAATCGCATTTGGTTCAAGTTTTCCTGGCAAAATCATTCCTTTGACATTACGCGAGCAAGAAAGCAAAATCGTACAAAAGACTGCATTCCTTGCGGCTGAAGACAGTGTACAGTTAAAGATGCATTTTCGTAAGAAACTTGGCGCAGGCTTTTTCGGTGGTGAAGGCTTTATCCTTCAAAGAGTCAGCGGACCTGGTACTGCATTCTTGGAAATCGATGGTGATATCGTAGAAAAAGAGCTTGCTCCTGGTGAAACAATCAAAGTAGATCAGGGATATATTGCGGCATTCGATGAAAGTGTCAGTTTTGATATCACAACCGTAAAAGGATTAAAAAACAAATTCTTAAGTGGAGAAGGTTTCTTTCTGGCAACATTAACCGGGCCTGGTAAAGTTTGGCTGCAGACCATGCCATTTTCCGTACTTGCTGATCGTATCATTGATATTGTTCCACACAAATAAAAAATGCATGGCGTTTGTCCATGCATTTTTTCTTATGATTTCAGCGCAATCCCACAATCTTCAAGTGAAATATTAATCTATTGAAATACATACCTCAGCTCTTTAAAATATTCAGGTGTAACTTTCTTTGTACAACCTTTATCAAGTGTACATATGTATTTCTAATTAAGTGTATTGGCTATATTTACATCAATGATTTCTTTACCCTGTATAGATATAAATTGTGTACATTCTTTATCTATTGAAAAAAATTGAAATATAAATTTTCAAAAAAATTTAAAAAAAGACTTGAAATTCTAAAAATCTTATAGTATTATATTGCCACAAAGAAATGCGGATGTAGTTCAATGGTAGAACTTCAGCCTTCCAAGCTGACTACGTGGGTTCGATTCCCATCATCCGCTCCATTGATTAAACAGTAAACAACCTGGATGATGGGTTGTTTTTTTTGTGCATTTACAGCATAAAACCTGACTTGCCTATATCTAAAGAATGCGTTATAATTTCACATATGAAAAGAGTGATGTTATGAAGAAACATATCGCAGGTTGTTCATTGACTGTTTGTTGCCTGCTGTTCATGATTATGATTATTATGGGAATGAATGGTAAAGCCTTATCCCCTAAACAAGCTGTCTTTGTATATCCTAAAGATACTGAAATATCGAAAGATGCACATACTTATTTAAAGGGTGTGATAGGAAAAAATCATATAAAGCTTGATCTATCCAAAGTTGATTCCCATACACCTGGTGTGTATCCAGCATATGCAAAACAATCAAACAGAACATATGAATTTCAAATAGAAATCAAATAAAGCTCTTTCAAATTCAGGGAGCTTTTCTTATCGAAGCATGGTCTTTGCGGCTTTCACTGTAGTAACGCTACTTGTTAAATGTTATATATGACTTTATTGGATAATGCCTAATAAGTTGTTTTTCACAATGATATATTATATCTGCTCGGAATGATTCAATTTTGTCATCCATTCTATCACAGAAATTATTATATATATTACAAATTCTTTGATTATCCTCATCTTTTTTTGTAAATTTAAATATTTTATTTTGATGTTCTAAAATAATACTATACATAATAGCATTGTTATATTTCTGATTCCCACGATATATCGTACAATTATATATAACATTACTATATAAATCATTATACATTTGATGCAAAGGGTTATAAATACTTTCAAAAAAATCGTGATATAATCTTTTGCCTGTAAAAAAGCCCATTTCCCCTATCAAATTATCCAATTCTTTAAATGAACAGTTTCCTAAATTAATATACTGATTTATAATTATTTCTAATTCTTTAGACATTGCTTGATATTCTTGATTTATACAATATTCGATAGAATCAAACTTTTCTTTTGGATTCATATTTTTAATAAAGTCCTTATTTTGTTCATAAAAAAATTTATATAATTTATCGTATGCTTCATGCTTGATTTCACTTTTTCCGTTTGGTATTCTTGCCATTACTGCATTACCGTTTACTTCATTAAAATAATCTAATAATAATTCATCATTTAAAGTAGAAGAGTAAATTGGCGCTAATTTATAAAATTGATGGTTAATGATTCTACATTCATTCCAAATTTTTTCTAAAAGCTGAGTTTTTGCAACATGATATTCAAATATATCTATCAATAACACGATAAATGAGCTTCCAAAACAACCAATTAGAATATTAGAAAAATATTCTAATATTGGCCTAGAATCTTGCATTTTAGAATTTAATAAAAACAAAATTGAATATAATACCAAAGAAATAGTAGATATAATTAATGATAATTGTAAACTTTTACATTTTGCTTTCATCTTAGCCCTCCATTTATCAAAATTTTATAATCTAAATTGAATAAGCTCCCAAATCAGGGAGCTTTTCTTAACGAAGCATGGTCTTTGCGGCTTTCGCAAGTACCTTAGGATTTTTATGATGTGGTGTTACAGGACAAATCTTTTTATCAATATGTAGTAACGTATATACCGCAATTCGTGCAGCACGTACAGAATATTCTTCTGTAAATACCATATCCTCTGGTATTTCCACAAATTGTGAAATCATTGCAAAATTAGTTGAACCAGATGGCACTACATGTGGGCGATCAGACATTGCACGTGGTTGGAATTGTGCATCAATATATGGCATCATACAAGGAATGACATTCACAACATCCTCTAAGATATCTTTGGTATGCTCCTCAAAGTGTAAATGGCCTAACAGTTCTAATAAGATTTCTTCCCCTGTACAATCCCACATTTTCTTTTTCACGTAATTGCCTTCTTGATCTGTATATAATCCATATCCCCAGAAAATGGTTGTGTTTTGATCTTGGGCTTTGAAATGTGGCTGTGCAGCAACTACGATACTCATCAGCCAGTTGCTGTCCTTAAATGTCATCAATGCACCACTGCCTGGAATATTGCCAGAAAATTGTTCAATCATTTTCAATAAGCGATTTCCCCTGCATGTCACTGTAAAGCTTTCCCAGTTTGTTTCTTCTGGCTTTGTAAAGAATGGGGCAGGATTACCTAGCGATGGCTTTTTATCTGCGACTTTTTTCCATAATGTTGCGGACATTGGATGATCTACTCGATAATCTGGAGCGTGACGATAATCTCCAAGAGTTGCATTATCACTCATACAGCCATTACACATGATACACAAATCGCCTTCTTCTAAATGAAGTACTCGTTCATGTCCGTTTTCTTTCACATAGATATCAGTAGCAGTTATACTTTCTTCTTCAAAATCAATATCTTCCACTACAGCTTTAATACTAAAATCTACACCATATCCTTCCAGATAGCTCTTTAATGGAAGAATCAGTGATTCATATTGATTGTATGGTGTACGTGTGACACCTTCTAATGTTTCGATTCTGGAGAATTCTAACATCATTCGATTCATATACCGGCGGAATTCAAATAAAGAACTCCATTTTTGAAATGCAAAGGTTGTCTGCCACATATACCAGAAGTTTGTGGTAAAGAAATGTGGATCATCTTTAAACCAATCCTCAATGGTTAAATTATCCAGTTTTTCTTCTGGTGTCGCAAGCAGCTTCGTTAATAGAAAGCGGTCTTTATTATCAAACTGCATACTATGTACATCCAAGATATTTCCATGTTTATCGATTAAGCGCGCTTGTGCATGGGTAGGATGTAAATGATCAAAATTCAGGATTTCTTCTGTGACACTTTTTCCCGGCCAGTCTAATGATGGAATACTGTCAAACAATTCCCAGAAGTTTTCATAGGTTTCTTCATTCAGCATCCTTCCTCCACGACATACAAAGCCCTGTGTTACATTTCCTGCGCCATCATTACTGCCACCTAACACATCCAGACCTTCTATGATATGGATATTTTCACCTAAAAAGCCTCCATCCTGTATCAGATAAACAGCAGCACTTAAAGCACCAATACCTCCACCAATTAAATATGCCTGTGGTTCTCCCTTTCTGCCAGGATGAATACGTGATGCTTCCTGTTCGATTTTCCTGCGATGTAAATGTCTTGCGACACCTGCGCCAGCTGCAGCTCCAATAATAACGCCACCCAGGGCAGCAAGTTTATGTAATTGATTTTTATTCATAACACTCATTCCCTTCTTTTTCATTATCAGTATATCTCAATTCGCATGGGTTGTATCTATACATTTTGGATTGTTCGTTTATATATCCAATAGTTTCTTCTTTACCCGTTCTTGATTGGAAGCATACATCACTGCATTTTCTTTACTGATCTTCCCCTGTTTTACCAAATGTACCAAACTATCATCCATAGAAATCATTCCCTGATCTTTTCCTGCGATGATGGAATTTTCTAATTGATGTATTTTTCCATCACGAATCTGTGTACGAATGGCTGGATTGATGATCATAATTTCAAATGCGGGCACCATGGTATTATCTAATGCAGGCACCAGCTGTTCACTGATAACTGCCTGCAGTGTCATGGATAGCTGCACACGAATCTGTTGCTGCTGGGCACTTGGAAATACATCAATCATACGATCAATTGTATTGGCAGCTCCCATAGTATGTAAGGTAGATAAAATCAAATGACCTGTTTCTGCAGCTGTGACTGCAGTTTCCATCGTATCTAAATCACGCATTTCTCCGACCAGAATAACTTCCGGTGCTTCTCGAAGCGCAGAACGAAGTGCCATGGGATAATCTTTTGTGTCATGAAATACTTCCCTTTGGGACACAATACTTTTCTTATGGGAATGTAAATATTCAATAGGATCTTCAATTGTGATGATATGTACATTACGATTTTCATTGATTTTATCAATCAGACAGGCTAAAGTAGTAGACTTGCCACATCCGGCTGGACCACTGACTAAGATCATTCCCTTTTTGGTAGACCATAAATTTGTAATCGTTTCTGGGATTCCTAGCAAGGATGGATCAGGTAAATCAAATCGAACGACACGCAATACTGCCGCCTGTGAATTACGCTGCATATATACATTCACACGAAAACGCCCCAGGCCTGGGATAGAGAAGGAAAAATCATCATCTTTACTGGCGATAAAATCTTCATAACGATTCTGTGGTGCATATGCATAAATATCTTTGATCAAGGTTGCTGTATCATCTGGTGTTAATCGTTCATTTCCTATATTTTCTATATTCCCATTGATTTTGAAGGCGTAACAATGCCCTACGATTAAAAAGATATCACTTGCGTTACTATCTAGTGCTTCCTGTAAGATTGTTTGTATATTTACCATATTTTTATGCTCCTGTTCCTGTAGTTGTGTATGCTTTTATGATCCATGTATCTCCTGTTTCAATCACGGCACGTAGCGTGCGCTGTTCACTCACAGGATATATCAAAGTCAAGGTATTACCTTTTATATCATAGGTTATTTTATGCGTATCAAGTAGTTTTTTACTATACTCGTCAAGTGGCAGCGTATGATGCATTTCATGTAATACATATTGTAATGTTGCATCTGCTTGGGTATATGCTTTTTGTACTTGCTTCCCCTGATTTGCGATTTCTTCCTTCTGCAGTGCTTTACTATAAGATAATACGGATAATATCATCATACATAGTACCACAAAAATCATCAGGATAGAACTTGCGCCTAAGCCCACTTGTACATGTTTGCGTTTATCCTTATTCATGGGCGCACCTCCTGACGATAAAAAGATAACACGGCTGTTTCTTTATTCTGTTTTGTGATATGCATTTCACACAGATCGCCATGACTGCCTTCTTGTTTTATAGCAATTGTGACCTGATACATCGCTTCTTCCTGTTGTGGGACTCCCTCTTCATTTAAATAAAACTTTGATTTATATAAATAATCGTTTTCTTCATCAATCAGATTTTGGCCATAGATCAAAGATGTTTTTACATTTTTTGCATATAGTTGTTTATCTTTCGCATTGCTCATGACCAATACGCAAATACCTGAGGCAATTGTAAAAAAGAAAATCACGATCAATAACTCCATGAGAAAGGATAATGATTTATGGTGTTGATTCATGATAATACACCTCCACTTCTTAAGGCAATCATCAAGGTGTTTTTCACGCCATCATGCTCCATTGTGATATAAAGCTTATTGTTTTTTTCCTGAATTGTCATGGAATCCATCGCAAAACGCTCTTCCCCATATGACAGATTCACAGATAACTCATCTATTTGATATAGTTCTTTCAACATGTGATTATCTACATAAAGATAGACCACCTCGTGATCGTTATGTAATCGTAAACAAGAATGTCCATCAATTTCTTCTATTGTGATCTCTTGATAACGATCATAATCTCTTACCATATTTTTTATATAGGAAGATGCCTGATAGACGCTGTTTTCATCTTCACTGATTTTATGATAGCCATTGATTTGAAATAATAGGAGAAAAAAGCTGCAGATCACAAAGACCATAAACAACGAAAGTGAAAATAACACATCCACGGTATGTCTTCGCATGTCAGTTTCCTCCTTTTCGATAGACGCTTGTTTCTGGCATAATGTTGCTGCCAACGTATTCATATCGGACTTTATAAAGATCTTCTTGCAGATACAGTCCATAATGCTCCTTAAGATAGCTTACATCTTCAGGATAAAATCCTTCTGTACTGTAGCATTCCAGTGCCGCTTTCTGGATTGCCTGTTTCACTCTGTCCAGATCTTTTTCATCTACTGTGGTATCTGTTTTCTGAAAGCCTATCGCAAAGATAACAAGCATACATACAAATACCAGCAGCTGTAAAATCAAACGTATAGAATGTTTCATTATACACTAGCCATGATGCTCATCAGCGGCAGCATCACAGATAATAAGATTACCCCAACAATAATTGACAACAATATAACAATTCCCGGTTCTATCGTATTCAAAAAGGTAGAGATACTGTTATCTACATCTCGTTCATATAAGGCACTGACTTTCTTTAATACTTCTTCACTTTTCCCACTGTGAAAGCCGGTAAAGATCATATTGGCATAGACACCCTCATAAAGTTTTTCCTTCTGCATGGCTTCAATAAAGCCTTCTCCTTCATCAATATCTTTTAAACATTGGTGAATCTTTGTTTGAAGCAATGGATGTTCTACCACACCAGGCAGATAAGCAAGTGCTTCTTCACTGTCATAGCCACTGGATACAAATAAGGATAAAGCGTATGTCATCTTTGCCATTGTGATATTATAAAACAGCTTTTTCGTTAAGAAGAAACGTGACAACAATCCTCCCTGCCCTTTATGTCTTGTGAAATACAGATAACCAGCAAATACCAGCAGGATGCTTAATATCACAAAAGATATCATCGCAAAGGTATTGCCAAAGCTCATCATCGTTTTAGAACTTCCCGACAAGATTGCGCCCATATTATGTAATACTTTATCAAATATAGGAAGTACTTTCCATATAATTAATAACACAATACACCACATCATCACTAACAAAATCATAGGATACACAAGTGCATCTTTTAAACTGTGTTTCAAGTTATCATTTCGCTCATAGTAAACAGCAAGCTCATTCATGACAGAATCTAAATGTCCGCTTACCTCTCCAATCTGCATCATTTTTTTCGCATAATCATCTATATAAGGCTTATCTTTTACTGATACATAAAAGCTTCCATTCTCTTTGATATCTTCACGCAAAGATAATAAATCCTGTTTTATGTGTTCCCGCTCACAGCTTTCCAATATCACATCCATGCCATCTTCTAATGACAATCCACCCTCTAATACCATTGCCATACTCGTACAGAATTCGTACATTTCTTCATCATTCCATATATTTGAACTCATATCAAGCCCTCCTCAAATTAATATTCATACTTTGTAATGTATTCACCATCATAATCTGCATGTGTAGATGCATAAGTTGGATCCATTCTTGTCCATGTATCTTTTTCAAATAATATCGCAGGATCTATCCAGCCTTTGCCTTCCAGCCAAACTTCCACCCACGCATGATAATCCCGTTCTGTATCTCCCACAATGACTTTACATGGGATATGCTGGGAACGACACATGCCTGCCATGAGTGCCGCATAATCAAAACAAATGCCTTTTTTCTTTTCTAATGTTTCATCCAGTACTGGAAGTACATAGTTATCTTTGACTTTCTCTAATTTATCGTAATCGTAGCTGATATCATTTACCACAAAATCATAAATAGACTTGACTCGTTTTAAAGCATTGTCATCATCTTTACATAATGCAAAGGCCTTTTGTATCGCCTCGCTGTTTTGATCATATTCCACGGTTTGATTGGGGTATAAAAATGGTATCTGTTCATTATCTAATTTTACATCGATATCCGCACCATATACTAACGCATATTTTCCTGTAGAAGGAACCTGAATACGAACTTCTAACTGATACGTTCCAGAACCATTCACCAGTGGAAATGTTTCATAAACACCTGCTTTATTTAAATCATACCAGTAGTTTCCTTTTTCATTGTTTGTGAGCCTGATTTTCATCTTGATGCCACTATCATCCAAGCGTTTGATACGAATATAACCAAGATTGGTATGACTATAATCAATATGTACTTTATGATCATCATCCTCCAGCACCTTTTCTTCAGGACTTTCAGCCAGCAGCAGTTCTTCTATTTTAGGACTTGGCGATGCTGGAAAATCAGATAAAGCTTCCTCTTCTTTGGAGGATGGTTTTGATGGTGTTACATCATTTGAATGATCATTACATCCATACAGCACAAACAAGAAAGAAAACAACAGACATAACAATCGTTTTCTTTTCATGTGTTCACTCCTTACGTCAGGTTCATTATATCATTTATCCCTTCGTTTTAGAAGAAAAGCGTTTACTTTACGTATGAAACATGGCATGATAAAATTATTTTTATAAATCATGTAACATTTGATGAATGAAACACGTCTAATTAGTGAAGATGATAGAGAGGGGTGATGACATGGATGCTTTTGAAGTCTTGTATCAAAAATATAAACAGGATGTTTATCATTACCTGTTATACCTGTGCAAGAATCCATCCCTTGCGGAAGATCTGATGTCAGAAACCTTTTTAAAGGCCTATGTTTCTTTACATCAATTGAAGAAGGATGAACAGGTCAAGACATGGCTGTTAACAATCGCTAGAAACCAGTTTCTAAGTGACTGTCGTAAAAAGAAAATTACCGTATCCTATGAGGATTATATGGACAGCTTTGTGAAAGAACCCATTCCTTATGATATCTCTATAATCAAAGAACTCATTAAACAAAAGGATGAACGCAGTCAGCGCCTGTTTCAGATGCGATTAGATGGTTATTCCTATGCTGAAATTGCTTCTGCATTACATATATCGGAAAATTCCTGCCGTGTCATTGATTTTCGTTTAAAACGATGGTTGAAAGAGGAACTGAAAAAGGAGGATGCCCTATGAATAAACTGCCTTGTGAGGTTGTAATGGATTTGATTCCATTAATCAAAGATCATGTTGCCAGTAAAGAAAGTGAAGAGCTTGTAAGAGCACATATTCGAGAATGTGATAACTGCCGTCAGTATTATGAGCTATTGGATGATACCTCTTTTGATGATCAAAAAGTCATAGAAACAATACGTCATAAACGAAATCTTTATTTAACATTTATCTTATTGGCTGGTGTGATTACAGGCTATCAGCTCTCCTTAAGCTACTACATGTTTATCAATGTATGGATCATGCCTGTGATTGGTATATTATGCCATATGATCAAACCAGTAAAAACTTATCGTCTGGCATTAATTTGCGCAGCTGTTTTCACTGCTTTATCCCTATTTGGCACTCTGTTACAATATGGCATTGATGATGGAATGATCCTGAGTACGCTTGCGATTTTTATCCTCATGTTTGTTCTTATCATGATTGGAAAACTATTAGCAATGCTGCTTCATTATGCATGGAAAGGAAGATGGAAATGAAAAACAATAAAATAAAAAGAAGCTTTGCATTACTTGCTGCTGTAATTATCATAATCGCATTGATATTTCTTGTAATTAGCTTTTATGGTAATCCTATAACCCACAAACATATGCGCAAAGAAGCAGACGCTTATATGAAAGAGCACTTTCCTGGTATCACTTATGAAATCACAGAAACCCGTTATATTCCTAAACTAAACAGTTATCGTATCACTGTATTAGATAAAGATCATAACCATAAATTTACCATTTTGTACTATACAAAAAGTGGTGAAATGAATGATTCGTATTATTGGGAAACATGTGAATTTATTGATAATAAATATGCATCCATTGCGGATATGATGGAACAGGATATCCAAAAGACCTTACCTGAAAAAGATGCTTACTTAGAAATATACATTGATTGTGACAGTAAAAACATGCATCTGGACATGGAATTTCAGCCACAGCAAAACGATGTTCCTGTGACACTTCTCTATCATAGCAAAGAGAAAGAAACAGTGCCTATTTCAATGGAGGAATTTGAAAAAATATTAGAAATCTTACAGCCATTACCCGATAAATTTCATGTACATGTGGATACGATACGTGTGTGTAACATCGAAGTTTCAATTCATAAACTAGAGGATAAAGATTATCTTCAAAAAGCACTGGACAAACGTAATGCATCTATCAAAGATTTGAATTAATAGCGAAAAAAAAGGAACGCATGTTCCTTTTTCATAGTATTTTGAGTATAAGTGTAAACACATAGCATCAGCGATAGCTACATTTCTTCTAACTTTCTTTTATATTCTATAACCGTTTCAATTCTTAACTTTACCTGTTCCACAATGGCAACAACTTCATTGAAAGGCTCTTGATTTGTAAAACTATTTCCACCTTTTAAAAGATAGCGCGTACCATTTATAATTTTCCATTTCTTTTTTAAATTTCCATCACTTGAGTTGTCTGGACTAAATATATCTAAATCATCTGTATAATCAATTTCTCCCATAAGCAATTTTCCCATATCTTCACTAAAATCATTTTCAAAGAAATTAATATCTTTCCATTCAATATCAGAGTCATCTTTTACCCAATATTGATCACTTAAACTAAGCCCAAAACACTTTTCAAGCAATTCCATAGAAGAATCAATATTCATTTCTGCCATTGCTTCTTTAAATCTACTTCTAGAAGCAGGAATTGATCGATTTTTTCACCAATCATTGAAAGCTTTTCTTGTAATACCAGTTTTATATTCCATAATTCCTAAAGGTGCATATTCAGAATGGCTAATCTTTGTGATTTTAGTAATCGTATGTGTTTCATGATCATAAGAAAAATCCAATACTTCAATATTTTTGTTCATTAGCTTATAATTCATATAATACACTCCTTCTTATCCAAATGTTTTAAATATTATATCATATCTTAAACACTGTTTCACTAAAATGAAGAATCATCTATCTTATCTTTCTTATTCATACAACTTTCCCATAAAAAACATTTTAGCTATCGTCTTAAAATCTATATGTTCCCAATCAATTTCACTTTCATTAATTTCTGAAGCATCTTCCACCCAATTAGCTACTGACATCAAATATTCAGGTATGGTTAGATTATACCATTCTTTATGATGTTCTTGAAAGTCGTCAGCTAAAGCATTTAGAAAAGCAATAAAATCATCCTTATTTGAAATCTTATGAATTTCATCCATCATACAAAATACCTCCTCTTATATTACCATTATATCTTTTATTATGTATAAAGCATATCTATATTATCAAAAAGTTCATATGGATATGCTTTTTTTACTTATGGATCAATAACCGTAGGTGTTAATCCAATCCCCACGACTTCATTGACAATTCTTGTCCATGTGCCACAACCAACAATTCCATCTGCACTTAAGCCGTTTTCTCTTTGATATGCAATTAAAGCAGAGCGTGTATTTCCACCAAATATGCCATCCAATGTCTGCGTACTGTATCCTAACGCATTTAACGCATCCTGAAGAATCAATACATAAACACCACGGCTTCCCTGTCGTAAGGTAGGATATCCTGCACTACATGCGGGCACACCATATCGTTTATCAAAATGTACCCATGTCGGTGTTAGATATTGTGGTTCTACATACACCCATACACCTAAATTATTGGCGATATTCCAAATACGATTACGTTGTGTTTGGGATAACGCCTGCCCTACATCAAAAGAAACGCCGGCATAGTGTTGTGACTGGCGCCCATGCCCACCTTCCCAGATACGTTTGAATGCATATCGAAATGGAATCGGTGCCCCATACGTTCTACGAGTAGCGTTCCATGCTTCCATCGCTGCATTGGTTGTCCAAAGAACATTTGATCTAGATGATCCACGAAACTCCCGTACCAGCATGGTATTCCCATAAGCATAAGGCATCGGGTCGTTTTCTCCTCGATCAAAAACTTCCAAAGCATCATTATATACATCATAAACAAAGATTTTTGCCACGTTTTCCCTCCTTTCAATCTATTTTATGAGGATAAAAATGGTAGGTATGGACAAATCAGCTATATCTGTTTTAAACTCAATTATTCTAGTTGCATGCATCTCGTGGGGTTATTCAAAAAGAAAGAGAAAAAAATAAAAACAGAATCTATCGAAATTTATAAATGAAACAGAATTTGATGAATTAGAAAGTTATATCACGAATACTTTTGGGGAAATGGAAAATGTTTTTCATGAAGTATATTCCCCCTGATATCCATGTCGATATTGATATCATTCCTCCTAATGAACATGATCATTTCTATAAACTGATCACTATGGGAATGGGTGCACATGATATGCATGTTCCATCAGAAATAGCGGAATATGAATTAGCAAATGCAGAACTTATGATCTACCTTCCTGTGGATTGGGACATTTATCAAAAAAATCAAAATGAAAATAATTATTGGCCGATTCGCTAGCTGAAAATCCTTGCGCGCATGCCCATCAATTGTGATACATGGCTGGGACATGGACATACCATTTTCCGTTGGTGAAAATCATGAAACATTATCTGAGAATATTCAATTTGAGAGTATTGCCTTAGTAGAAACTTGTGATAAACATGGTGAAATTGCCTGTTGCCGTTTAAGTAGTGGAAAATTATTTCGATTTTATCAATTAATTCCTTTATATGATGAAGAACTACAAGTAATGCAGTATGAAGATATAGATACCTTACTAGAGAAATTTGATAATGATTTTTCTTATGTAGTAGATATTCATCGTAAGCATTATTTGGAATAATTTAGAAAAAGGCCTGAAATACATGTTTCAGACCTTTTATGCTTACAACTGTTTACGATTAAATAATATGACTGCGCCAATATAAGTAGTAGCACATAGTACAATGCAAACGCCAATCGCTGGATAGATTTGATCTAAAGATATCGTTTCTTGTAGTAATGCCATGTTATCAGAAATCAATGTCACAGGATTATACTTTGTGATCTCAGGAATCATATTCATGAGCATAAGTGCAATATAACTTCCTCCACTTAATAATAAACCACCCGCACTTGAACATGTTATGACACCACCTAAAAGCATGAGTGAACACATCAGGACACCAAATAACCATACACAGGTCAATGAAAGGAATAGATGTGGAAGATGCCATTGTGACCAAAAAATCAATCCATAAAGTAACGTCACGATAACACAGGTTACATAGCACATTGTCCAAACACATACAAGAAATGTCATTTTTGATAGAAGGATCTTTTTTCTTGATAATCCTTTGGTTACTATGTTGATAAGGGTTCCTTTTTGAATTTCAGTGGATAAAATAGAGCTGAAGGATAATAGAAAGATGATAAGTCCCATTTGATTGATATTCTTGAAGAACTGCGCCCAGGAATCAAATACTGTTGGCTGTGGAAGCTCCATAGACATTCCCTCTGGCATCATACTTTTTAAAAGCTCTGGCATATATTTCGCAAAGATGGGATTCATAAAGCCAAAGGCAAGAAATACGATGATCAAAATCATAAATTTATAAGAACGGATACATTCCATGAATTCTTTTTTGGTAAAGGCTAAATATCCTTTCATTGTACCACCTCCATAAACACATGCTCCAGAGATGGCTGCTGCCAAGCAAAATTTAGAGGCATGATATTTTGTTCAAGCAATTTCTCCATCAGCTGTTTTTCTAATACTTCTGGTGTATCACTTTGAATGATCATCTGGTTTTCTTCGATATGAATTTGATCATGTATGGTGGATAGTATTTTATACATTCTTTGTAAGTCATCTGTCTTTTGAAAATGTATCATAAAAGTATTTTTCCCATATGCCTTCCTTAATGCATTTAATTCCCCATGAAGTGCAATCACACCATCTTTTAATATTGCGATATAATCACAAATACGCTCTACATCACTTAAGATATGGGTTGATAAAATAATCGTTGTTTTCTCTTTCACTTGTAAAAGGATATCCAGAATTTCTTTCCTGCCAATGGGATCTAATGCAGATGTAGGTTCATCACATATCAATAATTTTGGTTCATTCAATAAAGCCTGAGCAATGCCAAGTCGCTGTTTCATTCCACGGGAATATCCTTTTAATTTCTTTTTCTTATAGGCATCTAAGCCTACCATTTTTAATAACTCCTGAATTCTTAATTTAGAAACGGTTGTTTCCATATGACTGATATCAGCGCATAATTTCATATACTCTGTTGCATTCATAAACCCATAATATTCTGGCACATCGCTTAAATATCCGATATAAGCATTGGTTTTTGTTTCGCCAAAGCTTACCTTTTCTCCACATACATAGATGCTGCCTTCATCACTTTTCAATAAGCCTAAAATCATTTTCATGGTTGTGGTTTTCCCTGCCCCATTTTGACCGATAAACCCATAAATGGAATGCTGGGGAACGTGTAGATCAATGCCTTTCAGCACTTGTTGTGTACCAAAACTTTTTTTCAGGTGCTGGATTTCTAAGATATCACTCATTCCTGATCACCCCTGCCAAAGACAAAATAAATAATTGGCCCGATAAATTGAAGGAATACTACAATGATACACCAAATCATTTTATTTCCAAAACGGTAATTGGGATGGCGTAATACATGAATCAAAGAAAATACCGCAAGAAATATTTCTAATATCGCTAATGGCAGAATAATAGGAAGGGCTTCATTTAATGACATATTAATTTTCCTCCTTAAGCATTGATTTTAGCTTTTCTATAATATTTTTATAACGGAATTCTTCATGAATAAATGTGAAGGAAGGATTCTGTTCAAGACTTTGGATTAATGTATCTTTGATACTATGCTCATTTCTTGGGGCATTTGGTCCTAAATCAAGTTCTTCCAGCCATGCGTCGATTTGATTAAAGAAGGCATCTCCTTTTAATACGTGAAAATCCCCCTGATGAAGCTCTACAACATGCATGATATGTTCCAGCTGTGTTAAAACAGCTTCTTTGTCCTGACGCATAGCGTAAACGTTTGCTGTGGAAAGATAAAAGCCAACTGCAGTAAATGGGTGCAACTGATCAAGTTCAAATAATTGCACAATGCCGCCAATACGATGAATCACCTGATCACATATATTCTGCTCCTGCATATGGTAAACCATATAATTCAAACTATCCTGTACAAAATACAATAAATACTGGAAAATAGAAGCCTGTAAGATTTCACTTGCTTTTTCTGTTTTGTTCATCATTTGATATGCCATCGCAATCAATTCATTATCCATTTGTATGTTCTTAGATGATTCCCCCAGTATATTTAGGACTTCTTCTGGTTGATTCAGCTGAAGATGAACCATGGAGGCCATGATTTGTGATTCTTTAATTAAGGAAGCATCACCGCTTTTTTCCTCGATTCTTTTACATATCGTTAAAATCTGTTCATAGATTTCTGCTTGATTTTCATAAAGATAGGCATGATTCAATAATAATACCGTCATTTGATTTAAGAATGGAAAACAGCTAGCATAACGACGAAGATATTCCTTTAATTTCTCCATAGCCGCATCTTTATCACCATTTCCCATTTCATCTGATAATGTATGATAGATTCTTCTGATTTGTTTTTTGTTTAGCTGTGGCTCATAGCCAATTAATTCATCTAACGTCACATTAAACAGATTTGCTAATTCTGGTAAAAACATGATATCGGGATACGTCGCCGATGTTTCCCATTTTGATACACTTGATTTACTAACTCCCATATAATTCGCAAGTTCCTCCTGCGTCATATGTTCCTTTTTACGTAAACGGATGATATTCTCTCCTAAATGTAATAACTCCATTACACTTACCTCCTTTGTTCATGTCCATTATATCCTTGTGTCATGTACAAAACAATGGAGTAAGACGCAACAACAGGAAGAAAAGTTTCCTGAAAGGAAATCACAATATATAAAATATTGTAAAAAGTATCTATGGATGATAAAATACGTGTGGGAAAAAGGAGAATATGACATGAAATATGTAATATGTGATATGGATGGTACGCTGCTGGATAGTAAAAAGCGTTTACCTTCAAAGTTAAATAAAGTGATTGACGAATTAAAAAAAAGAGATGTCATTTTTGGCATTGCCAGTGGCAGACAATATTTTAATTTGTATGAACAATTCCCGGATCATCGGGATGATATGTTATTTATCGCAGAGAATGGCGGTATCGTTTATCAGGGAAAAACACCTGTATTTGCGGATGCCCTGCCTATGGAAGATATACAACGTGTTATCATAAAAGCACGTCAGATAAAAGATTCTTATCCAATTGCCTGTGGTATGAAAAGTGCATATCTGGAAACAGAAGATGCGCAGTTCTTAAAAAATGCGCATATGTATTATGCCCATTTGGAAATCGTTGATGATATTTTAACAGCGATACAAAATGATCAAATCGCAAAAATCACACTTTATGATAAACGCAATGCACAGACAAATTCCTATGCAGCGATCAAAGCAGATACTGGAAGTTTACGACCTGTGGTTTCTGGTGAGGACTGGGTAGATATATCTAATCCAACCACTAGTAAAGGCAATGCCATTGCGATGTTAAAAACAAAATATCATCTAGACATTGATGATTTTGTGGCTTTTGGGGATTTCATGAATGATTATGAAATGATGAAAGAATGTACCTATTCTTATGCTATGGCAAACGCTCATCCTGATTTAAAAACAGTGTGTAATTATGAAACATGCAGTAATGATGAAGATGGTGTAATCAAAGCCATTTGTGCATTATATGATTTAGATTATGAAGCTTTGTAGGCATCGATATTGATGCCTTTTTTCATTTAAAAAAATACGCAATCGCGTATTTTTCTTATTTATATTTTGTATAAGCCTCATTTTGAAGCATTTTAAATTTTTCTAAATTATGAGCATCATATGCGATATAATCATATCCGCATGCTTCCTGCACACTCATTTTATGGTCCATATCATATGCGGTATATTTCACATTTTCTCTCAAGCGAAAATGTCCAAAACTTACAGATGTGAAGATATAAGAATCCCCTGTATTTGCATTTAGCGCAGGCTTTAAAAACATAATATATTCCTCATTTTCATGTAATGGGACAGCACCTTCAAAATAATTGGCATTTTCATTCCATAGGACATCATCATATACAGAAATCGTTTGATTCACATCATATCCTTTATATACCTGCGTGATTTCACATTCATTGATCACGCCTTTTCCAGCAATTTTCCTATCTATCATTTTGGCTTTCACAATAACCTCAGAATGTTTTTCTATATCTGTAAGATCTGATACATCATCATCCTTCATAATATAATCAAATAGTTCTTTATAGCTTAAACAATCTTTTTCAGAGAACATTGATAATTCTAATCGGTTATATTTATCATTTGTTAAATGTTCTTTCCCTGACCAGACAAACGCTAATACACCAACTATGATGATATACACAGCAAAACATCCAATACATAACTTTCTCATATGAACATCCCCTGATTTTCTATCAGCTTTCCCTGACTCATATAAAATATTTGATCACATATTTCTAAATCTTTTTCATTATGACTGCTGATTAAAATCAGCTTGCCTTTTTCACGTTCTTCCTTCAAAATTTCATATAGATCCTGTACACCTTCTTTATCGATTCCATTGAATGCCTCATCTAATATGATGATTTTCTGGTTTTCCATCATCGCCTGAGCTAGACGTAAACGTTGTCGCATACCAAGAGAATAAGTTTTATATTTTTTATATTCATGCCCTTCTAAACCAAATTTTTTTAATTGTTGTTTGATCAGGATAGTATCCGGTTGATGATTGATACGATATAACAACATCAAATTATCAAAGCCACTCAGGTTGTCATAAAACTCTGGATGCTCAATCAATGTCCCAAAAATGCGTAAGTCGATATCATCATAGATAACTGATTTATGATCTAAAATAACATCCCCTTTGGTTGGTAAAATGATACCGGTAATTGCTTTAAACAACATGCTCTTTCCTGCACCATTTCTACCTGAAAAGCCATAGATATGCCCACTTGTTAAAGATAAATTGATATCCTCTAAAATGGTATATCCTTTTATAATTTTTGTATAATGTGTTACTTCTAATTCCATATGCTATCCCTCCAAAATCTTGTTTATATTTTCAATCTTATCTGTATGCTTCATAAGATGAGCATACAATAAATACAGAACGCTGTTGAAACAGATGATCATACACAGCAATACAGCTATAGGATATACATATGGCAAAATCCATAGTTTTGTAAAGAATGTGCTGATATTCAAATTTTCCAATATGAATTCTAATAATATGAATAATATAAAAAATAAAATGTATCCATATATCTTTTGTTTACAGAGAATACCTAATATTTTACAAAGATGATCTATGATAATGAAGATACCTGTATCAATCAACACATAGATGACAAAGTAATACATAGAATCAAATCTTAGTACAGCACCATTCAACATTAATGCCATACATAAATACCATTTACATTTTAGTAACCATGTTTTTCTAACATATACAGAAATATTTTTATATCGAAAATAAAGCATTGGCCATATCTCTGTTTTTTCTAATATATATCCTATTAAAAGAATAACCATGAATATTCCATAACGTGGAATCAGCATCGTATAAACATTGATATATAATTCGATGTGATCGATAAAGATACATAAGAACCAGGCAATGACCAACATCATTTCAACATATCTTCTTGTAGGAATCATAAGAGTAAATCTTTCTTTTTAAACAAGAAAACACAAAGTGTGGCAATCCCAGACAGAAATAAAATAAAGTATAACAGGAAAGCATCTGATACATCAAAAACAGAATTTAGCTGTAATTGCAGCATAATGGAAAGATGAGGAATTTTCAATATCATCGTAATAAATTCAACAACGATAATCAAAATCATACTGCTGAAATAAATAAGTATTCGTTTTTTAAACAGGAAGGATAAAGCATAAGATAGTCCTGCTAATAAGGCATAAATCATGGAAATATGTAGCATAAGCATGATGGAATACATCATGGGATTATCAAATTTAAGTGTATCTAAGAACCACTTAGCGCTAACCTCCTGCATAAATGGCAAATCTGATCGATATGTTACCATATTACCATTACCAAAAATGATGGAAAAACTGATGTAATTCAAAAAGAAACAAAAGCACGAAAGCAGGAAAACCAAAATGATACTTAAAAAATAACGAATTAATATATTTTTCATATAATCCATTCTTGTATGAAGAAATGCACAGTTTCCCTGTTTCAATTCCATGAAAGTAGAATCAGCTAACAGCTTATTAAACAAAAATGGCAATCCAAAAATCAAAAAAGGCGCAATTCTTAAAAACGGATAGGTAAGTATAGATAAATAATCAGCACTTGGACAATTTTGTGCATATGCAATCCATTCATAATTTTTAGTGAATACAATTAAGATATCACTTAATGAAAAGATCATCAACGCACATAAAATAAAGTAAATCACCTTTTGTTTCTCTATTAACAATAAATTATATTTCCATATTTTCATATCATTCTCCTACACTGAATGATCAGCTTCCCCTTTTGTATGTAGCTTTCTTTATAGATACATGATATCATTTTACAAGTATTAGTCAAGTGCTTTCAGGCATACAAAAAAAGAAGATGCGCTAATACTTTGCATCTTCACTTATGATTAGATCCATTGGAATATCATGTGGATAAACATCTAATTGAGGAAACTTCTGGCATTCAAATGCAACACCAATTTTCATTCCCTGATAATCTTTTAAATAGCGATCATAGTATCCTTTGCCATGTCCCATACGATGCCCTTGTGCATCAAACGCAACCATAGGCACAATAATCATATCTATTTCATTTTTATCAATGATTTTGGCATTGACTGGTTCTAAAATCCCATAACGGCTTTTTTTGAATACTGTATTTTCATCCACAAGATAAAAGCTCATTTGATAATCGCTATCACATACTGGTACACAACATGTGATATCCGCTTGTTTTAAAAGTTTTGTGATATCCACCTCATGACCATATGCCATATATATACCAACAATGCCTTTTAGATAAGGTTCAAGATTCTTTAAAATGGCTTCACTTTTTATTTGAACTTCTTTCATACTCAAAGCATTTCGCTTTGTATAAGCAATTTCACGTTTATCCAATAGAATCACTCATATCTAATTTTAATAACTGGTTTAATTCGACTGCATATTCCATTGGCAGCTCTCTTGTGAACGGTTCTAAAAATCCCATAACAATCATTTCGGTAGCCTGTGCTCTAGTAAGTCCACGACTCATCAGATAGAATAATTGTTCCTCACTGATATTTGATACTGTGGCTTCATGCTCGATTTGAGAAGTTAAATTCTTAGATTTGTTTGTAGGAATCGTATCACTGCGGCTTTGTTTATCCAGAATCAATGTATCACATTCTACCTTGCTTTTCGCATGTTCTGCATTTGGTGAATGATAGACAAGTCCTCGATAATTGACTTCCCCGCCATTTCTCGATACGGATTTACTAATAATATTACTATAAGTATTTGGCGCTAGGTGGATCATTTTCGCACCAGCATCCTGTACCTGATTTTTTCCAGCGACTGCAATGGAAATACATGTACCCTTCGCATATGGTTCAGCCAAGATACAAGCAGGATATTTCATATTGATATAAGAACCAATATTACCATCGATCCATTCCATGCTTCCATTCTCCAATACTTTTGCACGCTTTGTGACAAGATTCAATATATTGTCACTCCAGTTTTGAACGGTTGAATAACGACATCTTGCATTTTTATGCACAAAAATTTCTACAACTGCCGCATGTAAAGAATCTTTGGAATAAATCGGTGCTGTACAACCTTCTACATAGTGTACATCCGCACCTTCATCCACAATGATCAGTGTTCTTTCAAACTGTCCCATGCTTTCGGTATTGATACGGAAATAAGATTGTAGTGGTTTATCCAGATGTACCCCTTTTGGCACATAGATAAAACTTCCTCCACTCCATACACAGCTGTTTAATGCCGCAAATTTGTTATCTGTATAAGGAACCAGTTTCCCAAAATATTGTTTAAATAATTCTGGATGCTTTTTAAGTGCGGTATCTGTATCTAAGAAGATTACACCTTTTTCTTCTACTTCTTCCAACATATTGTGATAAACAGCTTCACTATCATATTGTGTCGTAACACCAGCTAAAAATTCTTTTTCTGCTTCTGGGATACCTAGTTTATCAAAAGTATCTTTGATGGTTTCTGGTACATCATCCCAGCTTTTTTCAGTTTTATCACTTGGTTTTATGTAATATGTATAATCATCAAAATCTAAAACACTTAAATCCGGTCCCCAGTCTTGAATCTCCATGCTTTCAAACTTTTCAAATGCCTGAAGACGATATTCTCTCATCCAGTCAGGCTCTTGTTTGATTCTACTGATTTCAAGAACCGTTTCTCTTGTCAAACCTTTATTGGTTTTATAAACACTGGTATCCTTGTCATGGAAACCATATTTATATTCTTCATTATTTGGGATGTTATTATTTTCCATTTTCATCCTCGCTTTCTTCGATCATCTGCTGCATTGCTTTCCAGCCAATGGTTGCACATTTGATACGGTTGGCTTGTTTACCAACATTATAGAATGCCACAGCTTCTTCTAATAATTCTTCATCATAAGGTTTATTATCAATCATATTAAAATAATTCTCAATGATTGCTTTGGCTTCTTCTAGAGTTTTTCCCTGAAGCAGTTCACTCATAATGGAGGTGGAAGCTGTGGAAATGGTACATGCTTCTCCATCGAAACGTATATCTTCCACAACTCCATCTTTAATTTTGCTTTGTACATAGATATCATCGATACAAGAATCACTTGCCATGTGTTTTTCGTGGTATTCAGGGTTCTTGCATAATTCATGATTTCTTGGATATTCATAATGATCCATAATAATCTGACGTAAGATCATAGGATCTTTTAATAAATCTGACATCGCTTACGACCTCCTAAAAGAATACATCAATACATGCTTCCATCGTAGCTTTTCTACATACATCAAGGAAACGGTCAATATCTTCCTTAGATGTATAGAAATATAAGGATGCACGTACCGTAGCACTGGTTCCCAGTACTTCATTTAATAATTTCGCACAATGCTGTCCTGTTCTTACCGCAATACCATTGGCATTAAAGAAAGAACCAACGTCCTGTGCAAATACACCTTTTACATTAAAGGTAATAATCCCTGTATCATTGTTTTCATTATAGATAATGATATGATCCATCTTTTTCATTTCTGACACTGCATAATCACGCAGTTGTTTTTCATAGGCATGAATATTTTCTTTGCCCAGTGCATTGATATAATCAATTGCCGCATGTAAACCAAATACACCTTCAATTGGCTGTGTACCACTTTCAAATTTCAAAGGAGCATCCTTCAATAACACATCTCCACATGCATTGAAGCGGGCATTGCTTTCCCCACCATATAATAAAGGATCCATCGCTTCTAATAATTCATATTTGCCATATAATACACCAATCCCGGTTGGTCCACACATTTTATGTGCAGAGAATGCCAGAAAATCGCAATCTAAATCTTTCACATCCACAGGAATATGTGGAACACTTTGTGCACCATCCACAACTACGATTGCCCCATAGCGATGTGCCAGAGCACAGATTTCTTTGATTGGCACAAGATTTCCCAATACATTGGTAATTTGTGCTAAAGCAATGACTTTGACATTGTCATTCATCATATATTCTATATTTTCAACGGTAATTCTGCCTTCTTCATCTAAGGGAATATATTCCATAACAGCGCCTGTTTCCTGTGCCACTTTCATCCATGGAAGTACACAGGAAGCATGTTCTGCCTCACTGCTCAAAATGATATCGCCTTCAGATAAAAACTTTCGTCCATATCCAAATGCAACGGTATTCAAGCCTTCACTTGCGCCACTGGTATATACGATTTCATTGACATCCGCATGGATAAAATCCGCAACCACCTGTCGTGTACCTTCAAATTCTTGATCGACAAAATAGCTTAAATCGTAATCCCCACGATGGGCATTGGTTGAATAATTCTCATAATAATTGCAGACAGCATCAATCACACTTCTTGGTTTTAATGTTGTCGCCCCATTGTCTAAATACACAAGTGGGTGCTGCTGCATCATTTTTCCCTGCAGCATAGGAAAGTCTTTACGGACTTCTTCTATATTACGCATGTAATCCCACCTTTGTTTCTATTTCATTTTTTAATTCTGCCGCAAGATTTTCATCATTTAATACGGTAGTGATTGGCATCATATAGCCAATTGTTAATAAACCTAATGCCTGTTCACGTGTCAAGCCTCTTGACTGCAGATAATATAATTGATTTTCATCCGGCTGCCCAAGGGTTGTCGCATGACTTGCTTTTACATCGTTTTCATCAATCAAAAGCAATGGAATAACTTCACTGCTTTGCTGCTTGCTTAAGGTAAGCACTCTACTTGCCTGATGTGATGCACTATCATGTGCACCTTTCACAATTTTGCCACAAGCCTCCATAGAATAATCTCCATGCTCCTTGATTACTGCATAATTCTCAATCAAACCGCTTGTATAAGGCACTTCATGAACACATAAGACATGGTAGTGTTTCTTGCTTTGCGCAATGCATACATTCATTAAATGAGCATCTGCACCTGTTTCTTTTAGATATACTTTATTATCCGCCAAAACAACGCCATCCTCTATTTCCAGATACCCAAGTGTTAAGTGTGCATCTTTATAGATTTCACTTACATCATCCATTTTCATCTGTGATACTTCATTACGAAGCAATACATGTGTCTGACTGCCTTCTTCACAAATGAAACGACTCTTTACCTGTGCATCCTTTCCACTATATGTAATTGATAAGGAAACGTTTCTATGTTTACCTATATGAAAGATGAATTCTTGTTCTCCATGTACATCAAAGTGATGAGAAGAAAATCCGTTTTCTTCAATTCTGATTTCCTTGATCTCACTCATAGCTATACTCCTTTAGCTGCACATGAACCAAGCAGTTCTACCTTTTTTTCTTCTTCCTTCACTACATGAACATCGTATTCTTTTTCAATCCAGTCATAGCCCTGCTGATCGATTTTATCCACAAGCTCTTTCCCACCGCTGACAACGATTTTTCCATCTACCAGCACATGCGCATGCGTTGGTTTTAATAAATCAAGGAAACGAGCATAGTGTGATACGACCACAAGTCCTAAATCCTGTGTTTCTTTCATATCATTAACAGCGTCAGCCACGATTTTTAACGCATCTACATCCAGCCCACTGTCGATTTCATCCAGCATCGCAATACTTGGTTTTAACATTTTCATCTGTACGATTTCATTACGTTTCTTTTCACCGCCAGAAAATCCTTCATTTAAGAAACGATGTGCCAAATCTTCTTTCATTTCCATCTGTTTGATGGTTTTTTCCATTTCTTTGATAAAGCTGAATAATGGAATCGGACGTTCTCTTCTGGCATTGATTGCCGCACGTAAAAAATCAGAATTTGTTACACCGCTGATTTCACTTGGATATTGCATGCCTAGAAACAGACCAGCACGGCTTCTTTCATCCACTTCCATCGCCAATACATCCTTGCCATCAAGCAGAATACTTCCTTCACTGATATGGAACTTTGGATTTCCCATAATTGCCGCTAACAGCGTACTTTTTCCATTCCCGTTAGGTCCCATCAGCGCATGGGTTTCTTTACTGTTGATTGTAAGATTTAATCCTTTTAATATCGCTTTTCCATCCACATCTACGTGTAGATTTTTTATTTCAAGACAACTCATTGTCATCATCCTTTCATTTCCTTGTATTATTCTACCAAAAAATCTAACGTTTAACAATCAAAACGATTATCCATTTTCATACATTTCTTCCATATTTAAAAAAACTGTAGAATCTTAAGGGATGACATCTGAGGATTGTATGAACATTTCATGGGAAATTACGTGAAAAATGCGTAAAAAATTGCAATTCATACGCAGATAATTTATAATATTACGGTACGACTTAGGAGGCCTATATGATAGAAATATTAAAGAAACAATGGTTTGTGGTTCTAGTCGCAGTAATCTTTATCGGATTTGCGGTATACTGTGTCTATGATACAAACAAAGGAAAACTTCCTGGAAAGAAAGTAGATGGCAAAGAAGTTGTTGCCACAATGAAGGATTACACATTGACAGCAGATGATTTGTATACAAGTTTATACAAAGAAAACAATGGTGCTCAAACTTTGTATATCCGTTTCCAGAATCTAGTAATTGATGAATCTGTAAAAACTGATGATGCATTGAAAACACGTGCAGATGAAATCGCAAAAACTTTACAGAGTCAGGCAGAATCAATGGCAAGTTATTACAGCACAACAGCAGAAACATTAATTGCCAGTCAGTTAAAGAGCTATGGCTTTGAAGAAGATGATCTTGACGGTTATGCATTAATGGCTGCGAAAAACGAAAAATTAAGAGATGCTTACATCGATGCCCACAAAGATGAATTATTAACACCATTCTATAAGGATAAAAAACCACGTGTGGTATCCCACATCCTGATTAAAGTAGCTGATGTAAATAATCCAACTAAAGAAGAACAGAAGAAAATTGATGAAGTAGAGAAAGCATTAAAAGATGGCACTGATTTTGCGGAAGTTGCTAAAAAATACAGTGATGATACAGGAAGTAAAGATAACGGTGGATATATCGGCTATGTAGATAGCACCAATCCATCCAAGCTTGTACAAAGCTTTGTAGATGCCTCATTAAAACTGACAAAAGATGGCGAAGTTAGTGGCTGGGTGAAAGAAAGCAATGACAGCTACAGCGGATGGCATATGATCAAAGCTGATAAAGCTCAGTTAGATACCTTATTAAAGGATAAAGATGTGAAAAATCAGATTTATTCATCTATCGCATCATCCAGCAATGACATGTCTTTCAAATATATTTGGGAAGCAGCAAAAAAATTAGATATCAAATACGCAAATGATGATGTCAAGAAAGATATCATGAACTACATGGGCGTAGAAGAATAGGAGGCATACGACAATGAAGAAAACATTAGTTCTATTAAGTACCATTGCGATGGCTCTGACTTTGAGTGCCTGCAGCGATGCAACAGCAAACATTTCTGATGGAAATGAAACACTAATCAGTGTTGGTAGTGAAAAAGTAACAAAAGAAGATGTATACCAGTCATTAAAAGCTAATATTGGTACTGCGACTCTGGCGAAATTAAAAGCAGAGGTTTACAAAAAAGAAGATATTAAAGAAACTGATGAAATTAAAAAACAGGCTGATGAGAAACTTGCCCAAATTAAAAAACAGTGGGGCGACAATTATGAAAAGCAGCTGAAATCTGAAGGTTTCGCAAATGATCAGGAGTTAAAAGAAGCGTATATCTTACCTGCTCTGTATCAGACAGAACTTCAGAAAAAATATGTTACAGAAAACAAAGAAGCACTATTCAAAAGCTATGTTCCTTATAAAGCACAGATTTTCCAAGCTGATGATGAAACAAAAGCCAATGATGCGTTAAACGCATTAAAGAAAGGCGATAAATTCTCAGACGTTGTGAAAAAATATGGTACTACATCAACATATGATGGAAGTGAAAAGGTTTATACAAACCAGAGTGGACTTCCTAATGAAGTATTCTCCGCAATGTCTGGTGCTGGTAAAAAAGGACTTGTAGAAAAAGTTATCACATCAACCAATACTTCTACTTCTGTGACATCTTATTACATTGTTAATTTAGTGGAAACAGAACCTAAGAATTATGAAGATGAAGCTATTCAGGCAATTGCTGAAACAAGCACCCTGGCTACAGAAGCTACAAAATTCTATTTTAAGAAATACGATATGACGATTTATGATATCGACGCATACAACAGCTTGAAAAATAGTGATTTGATCGTACAGTAAAAGAGCGAAAGCTCTTTTTCTTTTGGTATCGTTTTGTTATAATGAATAAGAAAAGAAAGAAGGTAAACATCAATGTGTATTTTTTGTAAAATCGTAAATCATGAAATTTCAAGCAGTGTGGTATATGAAGATGATGATGTATTAGCATTCTTAGACATCTCTCAAGTCACAAAGGGACATACACTCGTCATTCCTAAAAAACATTATGCAAATTTTATGGAATGTGATCCAGAAGTTATGAAGCATGTCATGGAGGTTGCACAAAAACTTGCCAAGCAAATTATGGACGCAACTCATGCAAACGGTATGAACATTTTAAGTAATGTTAATGAAGTTGCTGGTCAAAGCGTGCCACACTTTCATATTCATCTGATTCCACGCTATCGTGAAGATGATGCTTGCGTGATTGAATTTAAGGAAAGTGAACCACAGGATTTAAATGAAGTATTATCACTTATAAAAAAATAATGAAGGAAATTTCTCCTTCATTATTTTTCTAACACCTCCATTTGATATTTACTGGATGTTCTTCATTTTCTATTGCCACTTGCTTCAGTGAACGATATGCTCTACAAAACTCATTTCTGCCATATTCTTCATAAACAGCTTGTTCAGCTTCTGTGCCAGCTTCATGATAGGCAGTAGCCGCAGCGCCATAAAACAAGAAGCCCAACGCATTACTTGGCGTTTGCAAAATTGCACAAGCTGTCGTTATCGCTCTTGATGCCGCAACATCTACAGGATCATTTATTGTTTTCACATCATCTCTTGCTGTTTTCAGATATGGTTTTAGTTCTTTTACAGTAATTTCTTTTTCTAAACAGCATTTAACCATATCCATTGTTTCATTCAAACAGGAAGATGTATAAATTTTTGTATAATATTCTTTCACATAGGAAAGCGCCCATGCAGCAAGTGTTTCCTTGCTTTGGGTATCAATCAGATGCATCATATCCATACATTCCTGTCCATTTACATCACCCAACATTTTTCTAAGCTTTGCCACGTCAATCCCCTATTCTATTTTCTCAATTGTATATTGTTTGCCATATTTATGACTCATATAATTCTTAAAGTCTTTTTCTTTTTGTAAATTCTGTTTACCGCTGACAATGATTTTTTCACCATAAATATCTTCTTTTAAAATCTTGCCACTGGTATTAATTTCATTATATGTAATCATATAATAAATCGTTTCATCCTTAGTTTCCAGCTTTTCTTCTTTATTAGATACATTGACTTCCCCTTTTGCGGTGATAGAATAAATATCTAATATCTTATCTTTACTTTCATCATCTTTCGCATTTAAAAAGATTCGATACATAAAACGATAATTTTCCAATTCTGGTTCACTTGTGAAATAGAAAGCTGTAAAATCATCAGATAGGATGGAAGACATGTTCTTTTCTAAATATTTCTTAGAATTATCCTTTACCTCATCTAATAATGTTTGCGGTATCTGTTTAACATTCTCATAACGCACAGGAAGTCCTTCTACTGTCACTTCTTTTACCACATTGATGGCATTGATATGATAACGGGATGCCAAAGTTTCATCATAGGTTGTGCTGATTTTTATTTTATCCCCGTTTTTTAGGTTTTTATTTGGCGTTACTTTATATTCTACCGTATCCATAAATTCCTGAATACGCTGATTGTAATTCAGGTTTTTATTACGCACGCTCACAACACCAGAGCCATCATCTCCACGATATAATATTTCAATATCTTTGGTGATATCTACACCTGTTGTTCTAAAAAACAATAAATAACAGGTTGTATAAAGACTTAGAATGATCAAAGCCAGACATAATGCAGAAACCATCTTGCTTTTCATCGCATCTTTGCTTGGCACTTTAAAATGCATATCAGACATTTATGATCATCCTCCTTTTTTCTGTACTATTATAGCATGCTCCTATTACTTTTTCTATGTACCATTCCTTACGATTTTCTGTATTTTTCCACCAAGGCTTCCTTTACATCCTTACTTACTAGTGCATCGATATTCACATCATATTTCATCATTTCACGAATAATGGAGCTGGACACAAAGGCGTATGCAGGCGATGAAAATAAAAGCACCGTTTCGATTTCAGGATTTAAATATTGATTGGCACTTGCGATATCTAATTCATATTCATAGTCTTTTACACTTCTGACTCCACGAATTATTGCACAGGCACCATGCTGTTTTGCATATATTACCGTTAAAGAAGTATCCGCATCTACAATTACATTATTTAAATGACTGGTATTGTTTTTTAACATACGCAGACGTTCTTCCTGTGTAAACATTGTCTTTTTCTCACTGTTTTCAAGAATTACAACAATCAGTTCATCAAATAATCTGCTTGCCCGCTCTATAATATCTAAGTGTCCTTTGGTTAATGGATCAAAGCTTCCTGGAAAAATCGCTTTTTTCATAAACTTCCTCTTTTCTTATAATATGTAATACGTGTAATTCCATATGTTACATCTTTTACTTTTTCAAAACAGCCGACTTGATCTTCAAAAACATCTTCTTTCTGGCTCTCACAGACAACATCACCATCATCTTTTACTAAATCAAGTTCATCTAACAGGTTCAGTATTTCATGAATCTGTTGCTTTTTATAAGGTGGATCAAGAAAAACAAGATCAAATGTTTTTCCTTCTTCTTTTGCCTGTTGTAAAGCACGGTGATAATCCATCTTCCATACCGTTACTTTCTGTTCTACGCCTAATGTTTTCGCATTTGCCTTGATGGTGCGTATCGCTTTGACACTCACATCACATAACAGACTTGTATTTATGCCTCGACTAATTGCCTCAAAACTCATATTGCCACTACCACCAAATAAATCTAACATAGACCCACCGTCAAAATATGGCCCAATACGTGAGAAAATTGCTTCCTTCACTTTATCCGTGGTTGGTCTTGTGCCATTTCCTTCTACAGCGGATATGACTCTTGAACGAAATTCTCCAGCAACGATTCGCATTTTTTTCAACTCCTTGTGTATAAAACTTTTTATCCTGGGAAGATTAATAGTGCAACCGATAAAACGGTTGTTACCCCCCAATCTTTGTTTCTCCTCTTCCCTTTCTTAAAGAACCCTATCCCCTTGGGGTTCTTTTTTCTTTACCCTTTTTACCTTACGTATGGCTCCCTGGCGCCGTATCCTTGATATTACAGCTTGCGAAATTCCAATCGCAGACATAATTGCCATCAAGGAAGATCCACCACTGGATATAAATAACAATGGCACACCTGTTAAAGGAATCAGGCCGCCAACACCACCAACATTCAGAATAAAGTGAATAAATATATAACTGGCGGTACCAAATAAAATAATCTTATATCCTTCATTTACTGTATGTTTTGCATAATAAAACAATTGACGAATGATGGTAAGATAACATAGCACAATAAACAAGAACCCAAACAATCCTAGTTCTTCAATAATAATGGCCAGAATAAAGTCATTGTCTGATTGTGTCAGATAACCATATTTCTGAATAGAGTTACCTAATCCTACCCCTTTTAATCCCCCTCGTGCAATACCATATAATCCATTAATTGTCTGATAACCATTATTGAAAGGATCCGTAAAAGGATTCGCAGCATTTTCAATACGTACCGCAATATGGCTTAATGGCTGGATACTAGAAAACAGTTTAACCCCAATATCACTCATCAACACCAAGGCGCCAACACACCCAATCATGATGAGAATCCGCATAATTTTTTGTTGTTTCCTTAATCCTCTGTTACTTGGAATCAAAAAGCATAAGACAGAAATCATCACGAATACCAGCATACTACCAATATCCTTCTGTAAAATGATAGGAATCAGACACATAAAGAAATATATAAACGGCCATTGCATGATTCGCATGAAGTTCCAGCGATTATTTCCTGCAATCGCAACGTATACTGCCATCACAACAATAATGAATACTTTTGCGAATTCTGAAGGCTGAATCGTAACGATCTGCCCGGCTATCGCAAAACGAATCCATGCTTTACTACCATATACTTCTTTAGAAAATTGTGTAGCAATCAATGCCACCATAATCAAAATGCCGACAATCGGCAATGCTTTTTTTGCCCTTCCCATGTTGAAGTTATTCGCAAAAAATGTCAATAGCAGATAGGATACGATAATAAAGATGCTTTGTTTTATCATTACTTTTACGATATCCATGACGCCGCCTGTCGCATTTCCAACATTTGTTGAAATAATCATCAATGTGCCAAAGACCACAAGAAGCAAACTTGCAATATGTATCGGCATATCATATTTTTTTGGCATTTTTATTGATACAACGAGATTTTTTATTCGCATCTTTCATGACTCCTTTCTGCGTGATTTCCTTATAATGATATCATATTCCCTGTAATTTTTCACAATTAATTTATCAAAAGACTTCCATTCTATGAAAAAACCGTTTAAAATAATAACGTTGATAGAAAAGGAGTTAATCTACATGTATATTCATTATGATAATATCGTTAAAGATACAGACAGTGTTGTACGTCAAAAAAGTGAAAAAGTCAATCTTCCTTTAAGTGAAGAAGATAAGACTTTGTTACATGATTTATTTGTTTATGTAAAAGACAGTCAGGACGCAGAGATTGCAGAACGTGAAGATCTTCGTCCAGCAGTTGGTATTGCGGCTATTCAAATTGGTATTCCAAAAAGAATGCTGGCTGTTGTTGTTCCAGGTGAGGAAGAAGATGAAGTCTTTGAATATGCGCTGGCTAATCCACGCATTGTTTCTGAATCTGTACAAAAGGCCTATTTAAAGAATGGTGAAGGCTGTTTATCAGTAGAAGAAGAACATGAAGGCATTGTCCCTCGTAGTGCACGTGTGACTGTAAAAGGATATGATTTATTACAAGATAAAGAAGTAACCATTAAGGCTAAAAACTATCTTGCGATTGTTTTACAGCATGAAATTGATCATTTTTCAGGAACTTTATTCTATGATCGTATCAATGAAGATGATCCATGGCGTGCTATCCAGGATGCCGTTGTGATTGAATAATGCTCTGCTATAAGAGCATTTTTTATGGCTTTTTTTGAAGTTTTACGTTTATTCTCTATTTTTTATGCTATAATAATGAAAGATATGGTGCCATCTATATTCTAAATATCGAAAGGAGTTAATATGAATAACTATCATAACAATAAACAAGGCGCACCTAGAACTCATCAAGATCCAACAAGAAACAGTTATAATAAAATGAATACGGAGCGTAATGACACTTTAATCTATGCATTAGGTGGATTAGGCGAAGTAGGTAAAAATATGTACTG
Organism: Absiella sp. AM29-15; assembly: GCF_003434225.1. Classification (NCBI taxonomy): domain Bacteria; kingdom Bacillati; phylum Bacillota; class Erysipelotrichia; order Erysipelotrichales; family Erysipelotrichaceae; genus Amedibacterium; species Absiella sp. AM29-15. Next base: position 11,493 of record NZ_QVFL01000016.1, on the reverse strand, counting down.
CTTTGAACATGAAAATGAGATTTTGATTGTGGATGCAGGTGTACGATTCCCAGAGGACAATCTTTTGGGTGTCGATTACGTCATTCCAGATTATGGATATCTGGTAAAAAACAACCGCAAGCGCAAAGTGCTTGTCATTACACATGGACATGAGGACCACATTGGTGGTATTCCCTTCCTGTTGAAAAGCGTGGATATTGAAGCAATTTATGCGCCAGCATTTGCAGTTGCTTTGATTAATAAAAAATTGGAAGAACGCAAAATGCTTCGCAGTGTGAAGCTGATTGAGATCAATGATCGCAGTTCTTTAAAAATGAATTATTTTACATGTGGTTTCTTTAATACCACACACTCTATTCCTGATTCCTTGGGAATTTTAATCAATACACCTAATGGCAGAATTGTTACTACCGGCGACTTTAAGTTCGATTTAACACCGGTTGGAAACAATGCGGACTATCAGGTCATGGCCTATATGGGACAAATTGGCGTCGATTTATTATTAAGTGATTCCACAAACTCAGGTGTTGAAGACTTCTCTATTTCAGAGAAAAAAGTCGCACAGGAGATTTTAGATATCATGAAGAAAACCAGCGGTCGTTTAATTGTCGCAACATTTGCATCTAATGTATATCGTGTATCACAGATATTAGAAGCAGCTGTCGCATGTGGCCGTAAGGTAATCATCTTCGGACGCAGTATGGAAAACGTCGTAACGATTGGGCGAAAGATGGGTAAAATCAAAGTTGGCGAACAGCATTTCTTATCTATTGACCAGTTGTCTACAACTCCTGCGAATAAAACATGTATCGTATGTACTGGAAGTCAGGGTGAACCTCTTGCGGCATTAAGCCGTATTGCCAATGGAACACATCGTTATATCAAACTGATTCCTGGTGATACTGTTATCTTCTCCAGTTCCCCAATTCCAGGAAATGGTGCAAGTGTAAATCAGGTTGTCAATAAGCTGTTTCGTGCCGGTGCCAATGTATTAACAAAATCCGTCTTAACCAATCTGCATACAACAGGACATGCCTCCCAAGAGGAACAAAAACTGATGCTGCAGTTAATTAAGCCAAAATATTTTATGCCAGTGCATGGTGAATATAAGATGCTGAAGCAGCACAAGGATACAGCAATAGAAACAGGTATTCCTAGAGAAAACATCTTCACATGTGCAAATGGCGATGTATTGATTTTACGTGATCACAAGGTATATGAAAGCAGCTTTAGAATTCCTGCAGATGATATCTATGTTGATGGAAATGACATCAGCGGTGTATCAACGGCAGTGCTGAAAGACCGTAAGATCTTAGCGGACAATGGTCTTGTGGCAGTTATTATCGCAATAGATTCCAAAGACAACAAAGTTCTTTGTAAACCTGTCATTGTATCTCGTGGCTTTGTCTTTATCAAAGACAGCCAGGGACTATTAAAAGAAGCAGAAATGATTGTGTATGATGCATTGAATGAAAAGATGAAACAACGTACAACCTTCTCTGATTTAAAGAATACCGTACGTGGATCATTAGAACCATTCCTTTACAACAAAACGCATCGTAATCCAATCGTAATCCCTGTTATTATAAACTCTAAATCCGCAATGCAGGCAATGGCACAAGCAAGAGCTGCCAGAATGGCTGGTAAACGTATTCCTAGAAACAATGTAGCACCTGCTGCTGAAAAACAAGAAAAAGCTGAATAAAGTGAAGTCATGTGCTTCACTTTTTCTTCATCAATTTTTCATGGTGTTCTATACATAAATATGATAAAATAATAAAGAATGTGAAAGGAGTGTTCCTGTGAAGAAATTATTAAAAATCTTATCTGTATTAGTGATTCTCGCCTTACTTTTGGCTGGTGTCTTCTTCTACAGTATTTATATATCCGTTGACCGTGTATCCTTAAATTATACAACCCTTACCTCACCTAAAATATCTGCGGATATGAATGATATTAAAATCGCTATGATATCTGATATCAAATACAATGGGTTTATGGGAAAAGATCGATTAACAAAGATGATCAATGAATTAAATGATGCGAATTGTGATATTGTATTATTTGGCGGTGACATGTTTGATAATCCTGCGACCAAAGAACCAGACAGTGCAGTTGTTAAAGAATTGACGGATATCTTAAAAAGTATTCAGGCTCCTTTAGGTAAATTTGCGGTATTGGGTGATCAAGATCAAGTTAATGACGATGTTAAAAACATTGTTTCTGATATTCTTTATCAATCTAATTTTGAAATATTAACAAATCAGGCAATCCGTATTCGTAATCATACAAAAAACAGTATTACCTTGGTTGGTATTGATTCTTTGATCAATGGCAATCCAAATCCTGACAGTGCCTTTAAAACGATTAGTGAAGATGAATACAATATCGTATTGACACACTGCCCTGATCTTATTTCAAGTGCAGACTTCAACAGCAATTATGTAGATGCAATGTTCGCTGGTCATTCTCTTGGTGGACAGATTTATTTACCTGTTATTGGGCCACTAAAAACCTTTGATGGCGCAAGAAGTTATAATCATGGCTTGTATACTGTGAATAAAACGAAATTGTTTGTGTCCAATGGTCTTGGCACCATTGATATTGATATGCGTTTATTCGCCCCACCGGAAATTATGATCTTCCGTCTGCAAAATGGAAATGCCGCTTAAACATCTGTGCTATGCAGATGTTTTTTTCTTGAAATCGTATCAGAAAATATACAGAATCTGACGAAATCAGACAGGCATTTCTAAAGTTTCCAACTTGATATTGATGTTTGGTTTTGTATGATATACTATTTGTAAAATGAAAGGGGATAATTTTTATGCAATTAAAACAACTTTTTTTGATTTTTTCTTGTACTCTACTATTATTTGGCTGTACAAAAAACAGTGAACAATCTATTGATGAAGAAAAACCACAAGAAAGTCAAAAAACATCCATGGCATTAGATACAAATAAACAATATGCTTTATATGACAAAGTAAAGGTTCGTTTTAAAGAAATTTATGTAGGAGATACCATCACACCAACGAATAGAAATGGTGAATATACCTATCTTCCTGCAGAAAATGATTCTTCTACAATGTATGATGTAATCTTTTATGTAGAAAACAAATCTAATCAAGATATTGATATCTCAGATTATATCTATGGACTGCTAGATAGTAAGTATTACGGTTATACTTATATGGAAACACAAGACCATAGAAATATCAGCGATGATACCATATTAAAAAGTCAAACCAAAAGCAATTTACATCTAATATTTGATATAAAGAAAGCTGATATAAAAACGATAGAAACGGAAAACAAAGATATTCTCGTATATATAAACAATGATAAATACACCCTTCCTTTCAAAGAAATCAAACCTAAATACACTAAATTAGAACTCGAAAAAGAAACAACTGCTGATGTTTTAAAATTAACGCCATTATCTTCTTCTGTATCAAAGACCATTCCCCCTATAAATCCAGATGAAAACAGCTTGTTTTATATATGCAATGATGAAAACAAAAAATATGCTGGTATGTATATTCAAATTGAAAATACATCCGATCAAGTAATCAATGTATTTGATAAAATTGGCGTACGTATAAAACAAGAAGATAAAGGCAGCGATACATGGTTAGTTTTATTAAGTTGTGATAACTCTGATTTTGTGCAAACATATGAAATAGAGCCACATACAACCAGAACGGTTTTAATTTTTAGTGAAGTAAAGGTTATTCCAGGAAAAAGTCATTATACTGTAACACTGAATATTGATGGAGAGCCTTATCAATACGTTTACCATCATACCAATTTTGATATATAGACATCTGTGCTATGCAGATGTTTTTTCTTGAAATCGTATCAGAAAATATACAGAATCTGACGAAATCAGACAGGCATTTCTAAAGTTTTATGATTTGCATTTTTTTCTATTTTTCTATGCTATACTTTCCTTATCTTAAGGAGGAGCATTATATGAAATTTAAACAAGGACTGGCTATCCTGATGTGTACACTGCTGTTATTTGGCTGTACAAAAAAAGAAGAAACAATGACAGATGAAGTATCGGATATCATGGAAGTTTCAAATATGAAAATCAAAGTTGAAGATACCACATTCTATCTATATCAGCCAATGAATAAAGTTTTAGACAAATGGACTCCTGATCCATCTCTCAACATTACAACGATTCAGGCAAAGGATCAATCATCTTTCAATCTGTTTTATAAAGCAGATTCCGAAAAAAAGATTTTTGTGACAGCATATAACCCTGAATCTAGTGAACAATCTGTAGAAAACTGTATCATCTTATACATATCTTTTGATGAATTCACGAAAAATATCAACAATTATGAACTGCCTCAAAATTTTAAATTAAATGAATCCAAAGAAGAGGATATCTTCCATACATTTGGTATTCCTATGTCATATCAACAGACAGCTACCCGTCGCACATATCTATACCATTCCTCAATGGATTTTACGAATACAGAACAGCTGAAATTAGAATTTGACCAGGGATTATTATTGGGAATGGAATTAAGAGGTACACCAGAAGGTATGAAACAAAAAACAAACACCTTCCTTACAGAAAAAGTATTAAAAAGAGCATTAATTCCCTTCTCCCCTACTAAGGATAAATCAACCGAGCTTTCCAAAGGTATCCTAGTTATAGAAGATAAAAAGATATCCGCAAATACATCTTTGAAGATGCTTCTTGATGATGGCTGGTCATGTGATTGGACTTCTACACATATTAACAATGGCATTACCACAGTTTCCTTAAAAAAGAATGATGCGCATTATACCATGGATGTAAGTGGTGAATTTCAAAAGATAGAAGATGTCACAGATAAAAATATCATACAAACTATTGATTTCGATGCTCATGCACATGTTTAATTTCCTGAAAATCTGACAAGCAAATCAAATGCCGCAGAGTTCTTAGAAACATATGGTGCACCAACACGAATGATCTACACTCAACAAAATGCTGGATGTGGTTATATGTTTGATAATGGTTTGGAAGTTCATTTGACTTTCAATCCAGAAAATCATTTAACTTATACATCTATACGCTACCCCAAATAACAAGAAAGGAATTTCTAAATTATGAAATTAAAACAACATTTAATGATTTTATACAGCTGTTTATTACTAGCTGGTTGTGGCAGCAGCCAAGATTCAACACCTAACACAAGCAAGCCTTCTTCCAATGCGGATAATTTATCAATATCCAATGTAAAAATACAGTTGGAAGGTACTGACTTTTATCTTTACCAGCCCACAAAAGAAGTTTTAAAAGATTGGGAACCAGAGAAACCGGTGGAAAATCTTCGTACAGGAAAATATAAAGCACTTTATCTTATCAACAAGAAGAATGATCAGTCTCGTATCAGTGTTCGTGTTTATAATAAAGAGATAGAAGACTGTTCCTTAGAAGATACCATTATAACGGAAATTTATACTGGTGTTTACAGCAGATCAAATGAAACCTTCCATTTACCTAAAGATGTAAAACTGAATGTATCAAGTGAAGAAGATGTATGTAAAGCGATTGGATATCCTTTGATTTATACACAGGAGGAAAAAGATCCTGTATTCATTTATAAAACTGCCTTTGAAGATAACAAGGCAGAAACGATGACCATAGAATTTAAAGATCATCGTTTAGATGGCATCACATTGCATGCAACTGGTACCAATCGTGATCAACCAGAAAAAAGCTTTGATCCTAAGTCATTAACAGGTATGGATCCTGTGGCATTTTCACTTAATAAACCAATATCTTCATCACTTTCTGAAGGTATCTTGGAATTAGAAGGTATAAAAATCCAAAAAAACACCCCTATCAAAACATTGATTGATCAGGGATGGACTACAGATTGGTTATCTCAGCATTTGGATTCTACCACAATTCCGTTGACAAAAGATAAAGAAAAATACATGATTGATGTCAAAGGTGTTGTAAATGATATAAAAGATCTTACAAAAGAACATGTCATTACCAGCATTGATTTTAATGAAACTTCTAATATCATTCTGCCAGAAAATATCACACTTGGCGCAGAGCTCAGTGATGTGATCAATCATTATGGCACACCATTTTATTTAAGCTATACAGATGACCAAGAAGTCTATGTAAAATATCAATGTGCTAATGGTATGATCTATCATCTTAGTTTTGATAAAAACAACAAATTAGTTCATGGTATTGTTAGTTATTAAATGAAAAAAGGAGATTTCTCTCCTTTTCTTTTATGCTCTTAATTCTGCGTTGACATCCTTCTTTAAGGAAGCCATAATCTTTTCATGAATTTCATTGATTTCTGTATCCTTCAATGTCTTATTGAAAGACTGGAATGTTACTGTCAATGCGATAGACTTGTATCCTGCTTCTACATGTTCTCCCATATAAACATCGAATACTTCTACATTTTGAATAATATTTTCTTTTTCCAGTTTACCATTTTTCTTAATGCTGGAAATAATATCCGCTACCTTGACATCTTCTTGTACAACAAGTGCATAGTCACGAGTCACAGATGGATATTTACTGATTTCTGTGAATTTTACTTTTGCCGGTTTATTCTTTAACAGGATTTCCATATTGATTTCCATAGCAACAGTTTCATTGATACCATATCTCTTTGCAACAGCTGGATGAATCTGACCTAAGATACCCAGCAACTCTTTTCCAAGATATACTTCTGCGCTGCGATATGGGTGGAAGTTTTTCATATCTGTTTTGTTTTCCTTAAAAATGATACGTTTTGCGTCATATCCAATAGAAGCCATAATTGCTTCCAACAGACCTTTTATGGTATAGAAGTCTACATCGACACTGTATTTCTGCCAACGATTTTTATGTAATGCGCCACTAGCGACAACACATAAACGTTCTTCTACTTCCCCTACACCATATACATTGCTCATTTCATATAACGCAATATCCTTGATGCTTCTTGCCTGATTGTATGCAATACATTCCAATAGACTTGGTAAAATAGAGTTACGTACATATTTATGATCTTCACTCATTGGTGAAGCTAATTCATAAACATGTTCCTGTCCCATTACAGCATCATCGATTTCTTTTTGACCTACTAAAGAATATGTCACAGCTTCATTGTAGCCTAAATCTGCCAACATACCACGGAATTTTCTTCTCAAAGCCTGACGTTTGTTTAATGCGCCAAGGGTAGCTGGAAGTTCTGGCAACGTACTAGGTAAACGATCATATCCTAAGATACGAATCAGTTCTTCTGCGATATCTTCTTCAATAGATAGATCAGTACGATAACTTGGGATTACAACATGAATGTCTTCCCCATTTTTAACAGGCTGTAAATGCAAATCACATAATACCTGCATGACTTCTTCTTCCCCAAAATCAGTACCCAGTAATTTATTGATACTTGCTAAATTCACATCAAATTCTACTGGTGTATAGTTATTAGAACCATATTGTTTGGTTTCTTCTAAACCACTGGCATCTGCATATTCACACAGCAATTGAACAGCACGATCCATTGCCTTAAAGGTAGCCATTGGCTCAATACCTTTCTGATAGCGGACACTTGCATCTGTATTCAGATTTAAACGACGTGCTGTATTACGGATAGATACATGATTGAATACAGCAGCTTCGATTATGATACCTGTTGTTGTATCTTCAATCTTACTGTCATCTCCACCCATGACACCAGCAATACCAATTGGTTTGCCTTCTGTAGTAATAACGATATCATCTTTTGTTAATTGATATTCGATACCATCTAATGCTGTATATACTTCTTCAATACCATCTTTTACAGTAATCTCCTGTGCAGGTATTGCATGAATATCATAAAAGTGCAGTGGCTGACCAGTTTCTAACATGACAATGTTACTGATATCCACAACATTATTGATAGATTTCATACCAGATGCCATCAACAGTTCTTTCATCCATTTTGGTGATTCTTTAATCGTCACATGATTGATCACTTTACCTAAAAACAATGGACATTTTTCTGTTTCACTGGATACATGTAGTTTTGTTTCTGTACCAACAGATGCAGCACCATCTGCATAAGGAATTTTTACTTCTTTATGTAATACAGCACCAGCTTCTAAAGCCATAGACCATGCGGCCATACAATCATTACGATTTGGTGTTAACCCGATATCTAAAATTTCATCATCTAATCCTAAATATCCTAATGGATCACAGTTTCCTACAGGTGCATCTTCATCTAATACTTCAATACCATTCTTGCTTTCTTCACTCAACATATGTGCATCTACGCCAAGTTCTAATAAAGAACATATCATACCATTGCTTTCCTGTCCACGAATCACACCTGCTTTGATTTCACCACCAGGAAGTTTTGCGCCAACACGTGCCACAATGACCTTCTGTCCAGCTGCCACATTTGGCGCTCCACAAACGATCTGTTCAATTTTTTCACCCAGATCTACTTTACAAACATGTAAATGATCACTATCTGGATGATCTACACATTCTAAAACTTTTCCTATGACCAGGTTAGTCCCCTGGCTCATTTTTTCGATTCCTTCTACTTCAGAACCACTGTTTGTGATCTTATCCGCTAATTCTTCAATGCTTAGATCACTTACATCCATATATTGACTTAACCATTTTCTACTTATGATCATGATGTACCCTCCTATTCAAAACGGTTGAACGTTTTCAAGAAACGAATATCGTTTGTATAGAAATCACGAATATCTGTGATACCATACTTCAACATTGCGACACGTTCAATACCGATACCAAATGCAAAGCCGCTTAGTTCATCAGGATCATATCCTGCCATACGTAAAACATTTGGATGTACCATACCAGCACCTAAGATTTCAATCCATCCAGTACCTTTACAAACAGGACATCCTTTACCACCACATACATGGCAGCTGACATCTACTTCTACACTAGGTTCTGTGAACTGGAAATAGCTTGGACGGAAACGAATCGTTCTGTTTTCCCCAAACATTTTCTTTGCCAGGAATAATAATGTACCCTTTAAATCTGATAATGTGATATTTTTATCTACGACCAATCCTTCACACTGCATAAACTGGTGAGAATGTGTCGCATCATCATCATCTCTACGATACACTTTACCTGGACAGATTACCTTGATTGGAAGTTTTTGTTCTTTTGCGCCTGCCTCTAATTCACGCATCTGTACCGCAGTTGTATGGGTACGCATCAATTCTTCCGCATTGATATAGAAAGTATCCTGCATATCTCTTGCCGGGTGATCCTTTGGGATATTCGCACGTTCAAAGTTATATAAATCCTGTTCTACTTCAGGACCTTCTCCAATTTCATATCCAAGACCAATAAACAAATCTTCCATTTCCTGCTGTACAAGCATCAATGGGTGAATATTACCAAGTGTAGGTTTTTGTCCATCTAATGTGATATCGATTTTTTCTGATTCGATTTTCTTGTTCATTTCTTCTACTTCCAGCACTGCTTTACGGTCTTCGATTACTTGTGCAAGCTGGCTTTTTACTTCATTGACCTGCTGACCAAAAGCAGGACGTTCTTCTTTTGGAAGATCCTTCATTGATTTCATTACTTCCTGAATTGGTCCTTTTTTACCAAGATATAAAACACGTAGACTTTGTAGTTCATTCATATCTTTACAGGACGCAATCTTATTCAGAGCTTCTTCTCTGATTGTTGTTAGTTTTTCCATGTCTAATCCATCCTTTCTGCCATAAAAAAAGCCCCAAGATACAGGAACGCTGGACATTGCGCGGTACCATCCTGTTTCATCTTGCGACACACCTTACTTATCATGATAACCGTCATGGATACGGGAGATGATTAATCTCACTCCAAGGTGAATTCATAAAGCCATACATCAAGAAAACTTTCAGTCCATGATTTTCTCTCCCTAACATGCTGATGCCTTATTACTACTCCTTATCAACGTTTTCTTATTCATTATACCCAATTTGTCCTTTATTTACAAGCATTTTTTCTGATTTGTACACTATTTTGAATCATAAATTTTACAGAAAATTAATGAAAAAATCTGTATTCTGTAGTATCATGATACATAAGCAAAGGGAGGAATGAAAATGTTAAAGATTATGAGTGCAGGTCCTACACAGGTCAGAGAAAATGTACGTCAAGCTAGAAGCCGCATTTGCACAAACCCTGATTTAGACCCGGCTTTTTTTCAATCTTATGAAGAAACATGTAAGAAAATCAGTAGTATTCTGCATACAAACAACGATACCCATATCTTGTCTGGTGAAGGTATACTTGGTTTAGAAGCAGCCATCGCATCCTTAACAGAGCCAAATGATCGTGCTTTGGTTATAGAAAACGGTATCTTTGGAGAAGGCTTTGCGGATTTTATTCAAATGTATCAGGGAGATGTGACATTCTTTCATGGAGATAAATTAAAAGGCATCGATCTGGATGAATTAAAAGCATTTTTGGATAAAGACCATGATTTCGCATATGCAACACTTGTCCATGTAGATACACCAAGTGGTGTTTGTAACGACATTACCGCAATCTGCACTCTGCTTCACAGCTATGGTATTTTAAGTGTTGTAGATAGTGTGGCAGGTATGATTGGAGAAGAAGTAAACGTAGATGAAGCACATATCGATATCCTTTGTGGAGGCTCACAAAAAGCCATCAGTGTACCACCAGGATTAACCATTGTGACAATCAGTGATGATGCATGGAGAAAGATGGAACAGCGTAAAACACCTATTGCAGGATTTTATGTGAATCTTTTAAACTTCAAAAATGTTTTGAAAGAACAATGGTTTCCTTATACCATGCCAGTATCCGATATCGAAGGATTACGTGTTGCCATTGATAATATCTTAGATGAACCAGCTATTGTAAACCGTCATGAACGCATTGCGAAAGCTACAAGAGAAGCTGTCACAAAAGCAGGATTAACGTTATATCTGAATGACAATCACGCCAATACAGTCACAGTCATCAATGTTCCAGAAGGTGTATCTTCACCACAACTTTTACAAGATATGATAGATGATCATCATATTCTGATTTCGGGATGTTTCTCTTATCTGCAGGATAAAGTCATCCGTATCGGTCATATGGGAGAAAATGCTAATGTTGAAGATGTTGCTTTAACACTTTCCGCATTGCAGGCATGTTTTACAAAACAAGGTTATCATTTATCATGTGATATGGAAGACGTATTCTTATCTTCCGTTCGTCAAGGATAGTTTCGACTATCCTTTTTCTTTTTATTTTATATCTTTCCAAACCATTTTCGCTTTCTTCTGATGATTTCCAACACCAATTTTTATCGCATCATCACTATATCGTTTGTCTATGATCTGTGCCATCGCTTTATCCGCAGCAGCCAATAAGTAGTCTTCTTTGTCATTTTCTGCATACTTCATTTCTATGACGATATCTCGCTGGCCTTTTTTTGATTTCAAATATATATCTGCTCTTCCATATCCCTTTTCTTGATT